>CAZTTI010000191.1:0-10875 GCA_964615925.1 uncultured Solibacteraceae bacterium | reverse complement strand
CCGCCGGCGAGGCCGACCGGGCCCTGGAAGCGGCCGTTCGCAACCTGTCCGGCACCGACCTCGCCCCCATGGTGGCCGAGCTGCGCTCCACCCTCGATGGGTGGAGGCAAGTCGTGCGGCACAACATGGAGAGCCAGATCGGACGCGAGCCCCGATACGGTTTCACGACGCTCGTAGTGCCGAAGGGCAACACGGACACGAGCCCGTGCAACTTCCTCTTCGTTCACTCCGAATCGCCGAATTCTCTCCAGCTCGGTGAACACGGCCACCTCGGCGGATTCCGGATTCGCGGAGGCAAATGTCAGCATCGCGAGCAGTTCCGGGCTCCGCCGCGTCCCGAGCTCTACGTAAGAACCCTCCACGTGATCGATGAAGCCCTGCTCGTCGCGGACAAACGCGTTCAGCCGCGACGCGCGGCCATCGGCCAGCAGGGCCAATAGCGTCTCGAGCACGTAGCGCTCCCGCGTGCCCGCGATGGAGGCTTCCGGCAGACGGAACGCGATCCCGAAGTGCGACTTCGAGACCGGCCCGCGAATCCAGTCATAGCGGAAACCGGAAGACACTGGAGCGACGACCTCTTCGACCTCCTCGACCACTTCGGCAACCGGCTCCCGGTCGACTTCGCTGTCGGTGTCGCCGGCCAACGGAGCCGGATTCGGAGACTCCGGCGAGGCAAGTGAACCCAGCGTCCGTTCGATCTCCTCGAGCATCCGCTCGCGCACGAACGGACCGATCAGCACCACCGTCAGGTTCTCGGGCTCGTAGTGCGTCTCGAAGAACGTTTCGAACGAAGCCACATCCAGACCACTGGGAAATTCATCGTCCAGAATCCGGCTCCGTCCATAGGGATGGCCGTTGAAGGCCAGATCGATCAGGTGCTGCCGAACCAGATTCGACGGGCGATCCATCTCGCGAGCATCGACGGCCATCAGACGATCGCGAACGCCCCGGATCGCGCGCTCGCTGAACACGGCATTTTCCAGGCTTGCGGCCTGCCACTCCAGGGCATCGACAGCGCTTTCGGGGGGAACGAGGATCCCGAACACCGACCGGTCGTCGGCGACTTCGACCGCGATCGTCCCCCCCAGGGCGCGCACTCGGGGAGCCTCTCGCTCGGTGAGGGCTTCCGCGACGATTCGGGCCTGCCCGGATCCGGGGACTTCATCGAGATACCCCGCGCGCACCTCCATCGTCAGGCTGGTCAGGTTGGCGGCATTGCTCTCGCGGACGATCGCCGTCACGCCATTGGCCAGAACCACCTTCGTGGTGAGCGCTGCATCCTCACGAAGCAGGTACGGCCCTTCGACGACGCCTCCCACCTGAACGGGGACATCCGGATCGGGAAGGCCGGGCAGGAACTGGAGCAGCACGGCCAGCAGAAAAGTCATATCCCAATTCTACCGGTTCGGTGCCGGTCGCTGAACCTCGATCGACCTCTCGGACGGACCGGCGTAGCGCAGGCGCACGCAGACGGCCTCGTCGGGAGCCAGGTCGCCCAGCCGTTCGGCCCATTCGACGATCACGGCCGCTGTGGGGTCGTCGAACGCCGACTCGAGGTCCAGCCCTCGGACCGCCCCGGATTCAACGCGGTAGAGGTCGACGTGGAAAACCGCTCCCGCATAACGGTTGACCAGCGTGAACGTGGGGCTGGACACGTCGTCGGGATCGCCGCCGAACCCCGCCACGAGACCCTTCGTCAACGCGGTCTTCCCCGCGCCAAGATCGCCGTAGAGGAGCACGTGGACCGGACGCGTCAATGAGCGGGCAAGCGCCTGCCCGTACTCGAACGTGTCCTGTTCGGAACCGGAAAGAAACGTCTCCGCCACTCGGTCCCCGATCTGATGCCGCGGAGGCTCTTCCACGCCTCCGGGAGATAGCGGAGGATATCGGATGCCACGAAGGCTTCCTCGCCGATTTCGGCCGCGCCGAGATCCCCGGCGAGTCCGTGCAGGTACACCGCAAGACACAGTCTCTCGGTGAACGACCCCAGATGCGGCTGACCGGCGATGCCCGCGAGGATCCCGGTGAGCACATCGCCGGAGCCGGCCGTCGCCATTGCCGCGTTCCCGGTCGGGTTGACGAAGGCGGTTCCGTCCGGACAGGCCACGACGGTCCGGTAACCCTTGAGGACGATGTAGACGTCGAGTTCCTGACTGAAGCGCCGCGCAACGTTGAGACGATCGCGGAGGATACTGGAGATCTGAAGACCGGCCAGGCGTGCCATCTCCCCGGGATGCGGCGTCAGAACCAGGGGGGCATCGGAATTTCGATTCCTGAGGCTCCCGGAATCGGAGGCGAACGCGTTGATGCCGTCGGCATCGAGAATCAGGGGAACGGTCGCGGTCCGCACCAGTTCTCGCGCGAGCCGGGACGCGGCTTCCGATGTTCCCAACCCCGGCCCGGCCGCGACCACCGTCATGCCTGCAAGGAGCCGGGTGACGGCGCCCCCTTCCGGGGATGCCGGAAGGGCCGCCGTCATCACCTCCGGCATGAACCCGGCAACGGTCGGCAGGATCGTGGAGGGGACCGCGGCGGTCACGAGCCCGGCGCCGGCCCGGAGCGCCGACTGGGCCGAAAGCGCGGGCGCGCCGGCCTTTCCCTCGGACCCCCCGACCACGAGAATCTTCCCATAGTCGCCCTTCTGGGATTCGTCCTCGCGGTAGGACCACACCTCGGGAAACGTTTCATGGTCGATCAGCTCGATCCTGGGTTCGACCGAATCGGTCAACTCGTGGGGATTGCCGATGTCGGCGACGACGACCTCCCCAGCCATTGAACCCGCGGGTTCGAAAACGAGGCAATGCTTGAGCGAGGTCAGCGTGACGGTCAGGTCCGCCTCCACGACAGGGCCGTCGATGTCACTGCTATCGGCGCGGGCGCCCGAAGGAACGTCGACGGAAACGATCCATGCCGCAGATGCCGCCTCGTTGACCGACTGGATCACATCTCCGAGGAGGCCTTCCACTGGTCGGGAAACGCCCGTTCCGAGAAGCGCGTCGACGACGACGTCGGCTGAATCCAGCACTTCCCTGACGCGATCCCAATCCTGCTGATCCCCCACGACCGTCGGTGAATGCCCGATGGCGATGAGGATATCCAGATTCGCCCGCGCGTCACCGGTCACCTCTTCGACCCGGGCGAAAAGGAAAGTCTCGGGAACAATCCCGCGCTGGATCAACTGCCGGGCCACGACGACGCCGTCGCCGCCGTTCTGGCCCTTTCCGGAAAGAATGACGATCGCGCATTCGTCCAGGTCTTCGATGCGCACTTCCATGGCTTCGACGACGCGCATTCCTGCGTTCTCCATGAGGAGCAGGCCCGGAACATTGAACTCGTCCGTCGACTGCCGGTCGATGCGGCGGATCTGATCGCGAGTGAGGATTCTCATTGTCAGGAAGTGGGTCGATCGGGACAGGCGCCCCCAGGAAACATGGCGCCCGTCCTATGCTAAGATTTCCGGTTCGCGCGGCGCAACCGATGCTTATGGGGCGGCCTTGCCCCGGTCAGGAAGTGCAGCGCGCGGGTCCCCCCCGATGCCGCTCAAGAATATCAAGCAGATCGAACACCGCCACCTGCTCACGACGTATAACCGGTACGACCTCCTGGTCGATCGGGGAAGCGGCCCTTACCTCATCGACCGGAGCAACCGGCGATACCTCGACCTGATTGCCGGGTTGGGCGTGAACGCGCTCGGATACGCCCACCCCCGAATCGTGCGCGTCCTCCGAAAACAGGTCAAGAGGCCGCTTCACGTCTCGAATCTGTTCTATCACGAGTTCGCCGGCCCTCTGGCCGCGAGACTGGCCGATCTCTCGGGTCTCGACCGCGTCTTCTTCACCAATAGCGGCACGGAGTCGGTCGAAGGCGCGCTGAAGTTCGCACGCCTTTACGGTGGGGAGAAACACCGTTTCCTGGCCCTCGAAGGCGCTTTCCACGGCCGAACGATGGGGGCCCTCTCCGCGACCCATGCTCCCAAATATCGGGAGCCGTTCGAGCCGTTACTCGCGGGGTTCGAGTTCGTGAAGTTCAACGACACGGCCGATCTCGAACGGCATCTGGACGACGACGTAACGGCCGTCCTGATTGAAACGGTCCAGGGCGAGGGCGGGGTCCGGCTGGTCTCCGGCGAGTTTTATTCCGCGGCCCGGCAGCTGACGCGGGAACACGGGGCGTTGCTGATCGCCGACGAAGTGCAATGCGGCCTCGGCCGGACCGGCCGGTGGCTGGCTGTCCACAAGTTTGCCGATCCCCGGTCGCGGGACCTGCTCCCGGATCTGGTAACCCTGGCCAAACCTCTCGGCGGCGGCTTGCCGATGGGCGCGGTTCTCCTCGCCGATCACGTCGCGGAGAAGGTCCAGCCGGGAATGCACGGCCACACGTTCGCCGGTGGACCGCTGGCATGCCGCGTCAGCCTGGAGCTCTTACGCACGATCGAAGGAGAGGGCCTCTTGGATCACGCCCGCGAGATCGGAGCCTACTTCCTCGACCGTCTTCGGGAGTTCAAAGAACACGCCCTCGTACGCGACGTTCGAGGAGACGGGCTGATGCTGGCCCTTGAATTGAGCGTCCCGAGCCGGCCCGTTGTCATGAAGCTCCTCGAGGCCGGATATATCACCAACTCCACGAGCGAAACCGTGCTGCGTCTGTTGCCTCCCTTGATCATCCGCAAGAAGCAGGTCGACAAGTTCCTGCCGGCCTTGAAAACAGCCCTGGACGCGGTTGGTCCGACCTCCTGATTTCCGTGAAGTCCTATGTGGAAAACAATTACAAGCAAGATCCAGTTCAAAGGCTGGCGTCTCGAGGTCCGAACCGACGAGATCCAGCATCCCGAGGGCAAGGTCGTCTCCCGAGACGTTGTCGTTCATCCAGGAGCTGTGGCCATCGTCGCCCGGCCCAGCGACGACGATGTCATTTTGATCCGGCAATACCGCCACGCCACCGGCGAAGAGCTGATCGAACTCCCCGCGGGAACGAAGGAAGAAGGGGAGGATCCCCGCGTCACGGCCCAGCGTGAACTCACCGAGGAAACGGGCTACGTCGCGCAAACGCTTCACCAGATCGCCCAGTTCTACACGGCGCCCGGGTTCACGAGCGAGCTCATGCACGTGTTCGAGGCGCATGGCCTGACCCCCGGGAACCAGCAGCTCGAAGAAGACGAGTTCATCGACGTGATACGGGTCCATCGGGACGAGGCCCTCCAGATGATCGACGACGGCCGGATCCGGGATGCCAAGACGATCGTGGGACTCCTGATGGTCTTTCGCTAGGCCCGCACCCGCTCGAACCCGTCGAGACCACTCCGCTCGGCTCATGGAACAATGGAAGAAGAACCAGATCGCGATCACGGTGTCGGCCTCCGGCATCTGGCTCGGCGTGACCCTCGTCATGCCATTCCTGCCGGCCTACGTCGAGGAGTTGGGGATTCGCGAAACCGACGCGATCGCGTTCTGGACCGGACTCCTGTTCTCGATCAGCCCGGCGCTGGCGGCGTTGACCGGGCCGGTCTGGGGGAGAATCGCCGACCGATACGGGATCAAGCTCGTCGTCCTGCGCGCGGCGGTGGGGAACTGCATCTGCTGGTTGCTGATGGCCTTCCCGGGGAACGTCTGGCACTTGCTCGCGTTTCGCGCCGCGCTGGGAATCGTGGGCGGTTTCAACAACGTTTCGGTGGCAGCGATCACGCAGTTGACCCCGAAAGAGAAAACCGCGCGCGTCATCGGCACGCTGCAATCCACACAGATCCTGAGCGCGGCCGTGGGTCCGTTCGTGGGCGGGCTGCTCTCCGAAACCATCGGAATACGCAACACGTTTTTCCTGACGGCCGCGCTGATCTTCGGATCCGTCCTGAGCGTCGCGATCCTGTACAAGGACCGTGAAGGCCCCCGCCGGGAGGCCGCTTCGCCCGAGAAAACACCGACACGGAGCTATCTGTTCCGGATCGAATATCTGCTCCCGATGTTCGTTCTTTTTGCCGTGCAGATGACGGACCGGACCTATGCCCCGATATTGCCGCTGTTTCTCGAGGAACTCGGAACGCCGGAGGCGAGGGTCGCCATTCTGTCGGGAACGCTGTTCTCGCTCGCCGCTCTCGCCGAAGCGTTCTCGGCCTGGCTTTCGGGACGTCTTTCCTCGAGGATCCCCGTTCCGCGCCTCCTGATCATGAGATTGGCGATGGGCGTCGCGGTTCTCGGTCCACTCGCGCTCTCCCGAACCCCAATGACGTTTTTTGGTCTCCGGATCCTGCTGGCGCTGGTGGCCGGCGGTATATTGACGCTCGCGTTCGCGGCGGCGGGCACCGCCATACCGGGAGAACGGCGCGGCTCCGGCTACGGGATTCTCTCCAGCGCGTTGATGTTCGGGGGGTCGGTCGGCCCGGTCGTTTCCGGCACGCTCGCGGTGCTCAGCATCCGCGCCGTCTTCGTATTCAACTTCATCGTCTACATCGCTCTCGTCGTGGTGGTATGGACGGCCGGACGCCGGACGGGCACGCCCGATCACAGTAGCCGGCCGTCGCCGGGCTGATCACGGATCGATCAAACGAAGACCCATTCCAGGGGGGCCTCGAGCAGACGTTCGGAGCCGAGCTCGCCGATGACGTAGGTGTTTTCGACACCGGCGCCACCGATCCCCGGGAAGAAGATCTTGGGCTCCACCGCCATCACGGTTCCCGGCTCGAACGGATCGTCGAAGCGCGGCGCTATGACGGGAATCTCGTCGAGTTCGAGCCCGATGCCGTGCGCGATGAAACGAACCTGGTTCTCCGGGGCGCCCATGAAGAAGTCCCGGTACGGCGTGGCTTCGACGCGTTCGAGAGCCATTCGGTATATCTCGCTCGGAATCGCCCCGGCTTTCAGATTCGACTCCAGCCACGCGTTCAATTCGAGAATGAACTGGTGCGTTTCCAGAATCTCGCCCGATGGCGGGCCTACCGAATAGGCGCGGGAAGCGTCGGCATGATATCCCCCGTGCCCCCCCACGATATCGATCATGACCGGTTCGCCTCGACCGAGCTTCCGGCGCCCACCCATGAGGGGAACCGCCGGATAGAGTCCTCGCACGCCAACGGCGCCGTCGAAATTGTGAGGGTACGAGGCGGTATCGCCGAAGGAGACCGCGCCGAAATACAACTCCATGTTGAAACGCCGCACCCGCACCAACCCCTGATGTCCCATCTTCCGCATGACGTGTTCGATCCGAACCGCCAACTCGACCTCTTCCATGCCCTCGTGAAGGTGCTCTGGAATGTCGAGGAAAGCCGCGTCCAGCATGCGGGCGGCCGCTCGAATATGTTCCAGCTCGAACGCGGTCTTGACGCTGCGCGCGCGGCGGATGTCCATGGAGCCGTCGACGAGCTTCGCTTCGGGGAAGGCCTTCTCGATCTGGCGGAACAAGGCCACGGGAAGAACGTCGAGCTCGAGCCCGATCTCTCCGGTTGCCGGCAGGATCGAAGCCAGTTCGGAGTAGCGGCGAAACCCGACGATGTTCTCGATCGGGGACTCCTCCCGCGCGCGCACAAGGCTCTTTCGTACTGCAAAGACCGGCTCTCCGGTCGCTGGAAACCAGAGGGCCCCGTCCTGGACGGTTCCGGTGAGGTAGAAGAGGTCCGCGTTCTGGACGATCAGAAGGGCGTCGGACTGCATCTCGCGCCGAACACGCTGCCAGCGCCTCTCCAGTTCATCGCGGGGGACGTAATCCATTAAGGCCTGCATTATACCGGCATCGTCCGGACGCCGGGATCGCAGCCCGTGATATCATGCCCCCACTTCGGATGAGGGAAAGCGGTGAGAATCCGCTGCTGCCCCGCAACTGTAAGACGACGATCTACACGCTGAAAGCCACTGCCGGACGCCCCGAGTCGAACGGATCCGGTGGGAAGGCGCCCACTCTCTCAGAGTCGTCGAGTCAGGAGACCTTCCGGGGGAATGAACGGTCCGGCGGCCCCGGACGCTTCACCTTTCGAGGGAGAGGGACATCGATGACTCGTGGTTTACCGCTGGTTGCGGTCGCCTTCACAGCTCTTCTTCTGCTCGGTTCGGGTTGTTCTCCGGATGCCGTCCCCCGTGAAAGGTCCGGCGAAAGCCAGAGCCCACAACGCATCGTCTCGCTTGTCCCGACCGTGACCGAGATCCTCTTCGCGATCGGCGCCGGCAACCGCGTCGTTGGGATCAGCGATTACGACTCGTATCCCCCCGAGGCGCTCGACCGCCCCCGTGTCGGCGCCCTGATCGACCCCAACCTGGAGGCGATTCTGGCGCTCGAGCCCGGCCTCGTCGTGACGTACGGGACTCAAGCCTTGCTCGCGAAACGGCTCGACGAGGCCGGAATCGACCAGTTCTCGTTCGTTTCGGGCCCGGTTGATCACGTGGTCGCCTCGATCCAAACGCTGGGCAACCTCCTGGGCCTCGAGGACGGAGCCGCGGCCGTGACCGGCGAAATCGAGGCGACGATCCGGCAGCTGCGCGCCACGAAGCCGGCCGAGACACTCCGCGTCCTTCTCGTCCACAGCCGCGACGCCGGATCCCTGACCAATTTCTACAGCGCCGGACGAGGTTCCTATTTCGACGAGCTCATCGAAATCGCTGGAGGCGAAAACCTCTTCAGGGACGTGACGGCAAACGCTTTCCAGCCGTCGCTGGAAGAGGTCATCAGTCGTGGGCCGGAGGTCATCATCGAATTACTGCCCGCCAGTTCCGGCGGCGAACTACAAATCGAGGCCCGGCGGAACGATTGGAAGCAGTTGACATCGATTCCGGCGGTCCGGAACGACCGCGTCCATGTGCTCGCCGGCGACCATCTCCTGCTCGTCGGCCCGCGCCTCCACCTGGTTGCCGAGGCGATTGCCGCCGCCGTGCGAACGGCCATCATCACCGAGCGTTGAAATAACGCTACCGCGGCGCGAGCGATGCGATCAGTTCGAATGCCGCACGCACGTGGGACTCCCTCGTGCGCAGGTTTCCAACCGTAAACCGAATGGTGAAGCGGCCTCCGAGGCGGGTGTGGGAGAGGAACGCCTTCCCCGTCGCGTTGATTCGATCCAGGAGCTCGGCGTTGGCTTCGTCGCTCCCTTTCAACCGGAAACAGACCGTACTGAACGGGACGGGCGCCAGTCGCTCGAAGCGCTCATCGGAATCGACCCATCCGGCGAACAAACGGGCCAGCCGGATGTGCTCCCGGATGAGCACCCGGATACCATCGACACCAAAGTAGCGAATCACCATCCAGAGCTTCAGCGCACGGAATCGTCGTCCCAGTTGAATGCCGTAGTCCATGAAATTCGTGACCGCGGCGTCCTCGCTCGTCTTCAGGTACTCGGGAACGAGGCTGAATGCCCGACGGACGGCGTCCGGACGCCGCGTGAAGAAGGCGCTGAACTCGACGGGCGTGAACATCCACTTGTGCGGGTTGACCACGAAGGAATCGGCGCGATCGCACCCGGCGAGCACTTCCTCGCGCCGTTCGGGCAAGATCGCCGCGGCTCCGGCGTAGGCGCCGTCGACGTGCAGCCAGAGCCCAAGCCGGGACGTGATGTCGGCAATTCGGTCGATCGGGTCCACGCTCGTCGTCGACGTGGTCCCCACCGTCGCCGATACGCAAAAAGGCGTCCAACCGGACGAGAGATCCGCTTCGATCGCCCGCTCGAGTTCTTCCGCCTTCATGCGGAACTCGGAATCGACGGGAATCTTCCGGACGCCGCGCCGGCCGACTCCGATCGCCAGTGCCGCCTTTTCGACCGAGGAGTGCGCCTGGTCCGACGTGTACATCGACAACCTGGGAGCATCCGGCCCGGAAAGGCCGTTTTCGGCGACGTCCCATCCGGCCACCGCGTTCCGCGCCGCCGCCAGGGCATGAAACGTTCCGACCGAGGCCGTGTCGTAGGAAATCCCCATGAACTCGGACGGCAGGCCCAACATCTGACGGAGCCAGTCCATGACCGTTTCCTCGAGCTCCGTCGCCGACGGCGCCGTCTTCCACAACATGGAGTTGGAATTGAAAGTGGCGGCCAGGAACTCGGCAATGATCCCGGGTCCGGACGCCGAACTCGAAAAGTACGCAAAGAACGAGGGATGGTTCCAGTGGGTCATGCCCGGAACGATGACGCGATCGAGGTCCGCCAGGATCTGCCCGAACGACTCTCCGGCCTCCGGCGGGTGCGCGGGAACGAGCGCCCGCGTGTCTCCGGGCCGGACCCCCGGCACGACCGGAAGCGTCTGGATCGATTCCAGGTAGCGGGCCGCCCAACCCACCGCTTCGTTTCCCCACGTCCGGAACTCCTCTGGGCTCATATCCGACAGCAAAGGTCCAGTCTTTTCGTCAGTCAACGCGGTGTTCCCCGAAATACATGATTACAAGTCGCTTAAGCTCCCTCTGACGCTCCAGGATCAGGCATCCTCGGACGCCCTTGCCTTGACGCCCTCCGGTCTGAAAACGTAAAATGCTTCCACCCTTTCTTCACAGGCCACTTTCAGCTTGAAGTCAAGCTTGAGGTTGCATGGACGACTTTGATATCGGCGATCAAGTGGTCTACCCCAATCATGGAGTTGGGGTCATCGAGAAGATCTCGAACAGGCTCGTTCAAGGCCAGTTCGAACGATTTTACCTGCTGCGGATCTGCTCGAACGATATTCTTGTCATGGTCCCGACCTCCAACGCTCGCGATGTGGGCCTCCGGCGAACCATCGCCTCCAAAGAAGTCAACAAGATCTTCTCGTTCCTTGCAAACGGAGAGTTTTTCTCGCAGCGGGACTGGAAAGACCGTTTCAAGGAAAACTCGGAGAAGATGAGGTCGGGTTCGATCTTTCACGTGGCCGAGGTGTACAAGAACCTGGTCTACCTGAACAAGATCAAGCCGTTGTCGTTCCGCGAGAAGCGGATGCA
>CAZTTI010000190.1:0-3365 GCA_964615925.1 uncultured Solibacteraceae bacterium | reverse complement strand
GGACGACGCCGTCGTCGGTCTGCTTGATCGCGTCGGCGGGACACACCTGGGCGCACGTGGGGTCTTCGCAATGCATGCAGACGGCGGGAGCGGTCTGGGGGCTCTGCGAGCGGTCTATGAACTCCAGGTGGATCATCGCCTGCCCCCGATGCGTGTCGCATTCCGAACATGCCTGGACGCAGGCCTCGCAGCCGATGCAGCGGGACGGATCCATGAAGAACTCGAGTGCCTGCATCGCGCTAGCCCGCCGCCTTCTCGACGCGGCACGCGCAGACCTTGAACTCGGGGATTCTGGACGTGGGGTCCAGCGCCCGGTTCGTCAGCAGGTTCGCCGATTTGTTTCCTGGCCAGTGATAGGGTACGAACACAGTGTCGGGACGGATGGACTTCACGACCTCGGCCGGAAGGACGATTTCCCCCCGCCGGGTCGAAACCCGAACAAGGTCGCCGTCGACGACGCCGGTACGGGCGGCGAGCCGCGGGTGCATCTGGCAGAGAGGTTCGGGATACTGGTCGACCAAACCCCCGATGCGGCGGGTCTGGTTTCCGGTCAGGTACTGCGAGACCACTCGACCGGTCGTCAGAAAGACCGGGTATTCGGAGTCCACGTCTTCGTCCGGAGGCCGGTAGTCGAACGCGAGCGCGTGGGCCTTCCCGTCGGGATGGTGGAAGACGCCGCCTTCGAAGAGCCGCGGCGTTCCGGGATGCTCCCGCGAGGGACAGGGCCAGAAAATCCCCATGTTCGCCTCGATCCGTTCGTAGTCCATCCCGCTGTAGTCCACCGGTCCTCCCGCCGACGCGGAGCACAGTTCACGGAAGATGTCCTTGGGAATCGCATAGGGAAACTGCTCCCGATAGCCGAGGCGCCGCCCCAGGTCGACGAGAATTTCCCAGTCCACGCGGGCATCGCCCGGCGGCGTCACCGACTGCCGCAGCCGGACGCAACGTCCTTCGCCGGTCGTGACCGTCCCCTCGTCTTCTTCCTGGAGCGAACCGGCCAGGACGACATCGGCGTAACGCGCGGTTTCAGAGAGGAAGAAATCGATCGCAGTAAAGTGTTCGAGCCGTTCCAGCGCCTCCCGCGTGCGGGTCGCGTCCGGGATGGAAACCAGCGGGTTGAAGCTGATCGAGAGCAGTCCCTTGATCCGCCCTTCCTCGATCGCGTCGATGATCTCGCACGCGGTCAGCCCCGAGTGGGGGAGATCCCGTTCCGGCACGTTCCAGAAATCGGCGATGAAGTGCCGGTCCATGGGATCGTCGATGTCGCGGCCGCCGGGGAGCTGATTCGACCGCTGCCCGTGTTCGCGCCCGCCCTGGCCGTTACCCTGCCCGGTGAGCGTTCCGTACCCGCAACCGGGGCGGCCGATGCGGCCGGTCGCCAGGACCAGGTTGATGTACGAGAGGCAGTTCTCCACGCCCTTGGTTTGGTGCTCGACGCCGCGGGCGTGAAGCAGCATCGATGTCTCGGCGGGCCCCCAGATTTCGGCGGCGCGCACGACGCTCGATGCCGGAACGCCGGTGATACGCTCCGTCATCTCCGGCGTGTAAGGCTTCACCGTGGCCTCGACGCGGTCGAAGCCCGTCGTATGGGCTTCGACGAAGGCGCGATCGATCCACCCCCGCTCGAACAGGACGTGGAGGATGCCGTTGGCGAGCGCGCTGTCGCGGCCCGGACGGAGAGGCAGGAACAGGTCCGCCGTACGCGCAATCGGCGTCATGCGGGGGTCGATGACGATGATCTTCGCGCCATTGTCCCGGGCCCTCCAGACATAATCGGTGAGAACGGGAAAACACTCCCCAATGTTGGCGCCCGCGATGATCAGGGCCTTCGCCATCGGAATATCGCTCCACGGGTTGGCCGCGCGGTCGACGCCGAACGCGATCTTGTTCGCTGCTCCGGCGCTGACCATGCAGAGACGGCCGTTGTAGTCGATGTTGGCCGTCTTCAACGCGACGCGCGCCAGCTTGCCGATCAGGTAGGCCTTCTCGTTCGTCATCGACGCCCCGCCGAGGACGGCAAACGCGTCCCGCCCGTGACGCGCCTGGATACGCTGGATCGCGTCGACCGTATGGCCCATCGCCTCGTCCCAGGAAACCTTGCGGAAACCGTTCCGGTCGCGGAGCATCGGGGCCAGAAGGCGGTCCGGATGGTCGTTCTGCAGGTAGCGCTTGACGCCTTTGGGGCAGAGCATGCCCCGATTCACGGGGAACTCCTCCCACGGCTCGAAACCGACCACCTTGTTGTCCTTTACCTTCAACTGGATGCCGCATTGCACGCCGCAGAACGAGCAGTGGGTCTCGACGAGCTTGTCCACCTGCTGCTCGGAGAAGCCCTCCGTCGGCCCGTAGTAAAGGTGCGGGCCGAACTCGGCGATGAACGCCTGCTCGTCCTGGGTGGGTATTGCCATGGTTCCTATCGCCCGACCGCCGCTCCCTGATTGAGCGCCAGCAGGCGCCGACGGCAGGGCGGGCAGATGTCCTGGTAGTGCAGTTCTCCGGACGAATGCGGAAACCGGTAGTCGAATCCGAGCTGGTCCAGGATGGTCTTGAGATCGCTGACGTGAACGCGCGAGGCGAAGTCGCCGCCGCAACGGTGGCAGAACGCTCGCTCCAGCGCGCGCGTCCTATAGAAGGAGACGCCGAGCGACAACGGCCGCTGGACGATGTGAAACAGCTTGCCGAACGGAAGGTAAAGCAACAATCCCACGACGCTTGCGGCGTGCGCGAGCCCGATGAAGGGGAATCCGTACCCCGCCATGAGCTTCGCGCTCACCGTGAGCATCAGGCCCGTCACGCATACGGTGAAGAGCAGGAAGAGTGGGAACACGTCGTCGGCGAAGGTCTGCACCGCCAACTCGCTCTGGTCACTCATTCGCAGGCGAACCGAAAGCACCAGGCCGACGAGCATGAGGATGGCCGCCAGGTTCAGGAGATTGAAAAAGAGAAGCGCCTGCAAACTGCCGACGGCGAATTCGGCCGCCGTGAATCCGAACACCAGAGCGCGGTACAACGTGGCGTCTTCGGGCGAAGTTTCGAAGTGGACCCACCCGAACACCAGGGGAAACGTCACTCCGAACGCCAGCATTCCGCCCCAGGAGAGGCAGGCGTGCATCACCCAGCGCTCGACTCCCCGGCGCGTGATGAACTTCTGGAGGACGAAGTTGTCGAGAAGGAGGCGTCCGAGACGGAGCACGTTGGCGGCGACGGCCGTTGGACGCCGGGGATTCGGGGCAAAGTGTCGCCCGCGGCCGAGAAACGCTTCCAACCCGCGCCGGAGGTACATGCGAGTGGGAGGCCGGCCGGCCCAGACGGCGTACCGGTAGACCACGGCAAACGTGGCAAAGATGCTGGCCACCGCATACGTG
>CAZTTI010000189.1:0-8497 GCA_964615925.1 uncultured Solibacteraceae bacterium | reverse complement strand
ATCCGCAACGATCAACCGCAAGGCGATCAGAAAAAATGAAAATCCGAGAGATCAAGGCGCGGGAAGTCCTCGATTCGCGCGGGAACCCGACCGTCGAAGTGGACTGCATCCTGACCGACGGCACGATGGGACGCGCCATCGTCCCTTCGGGAGCGTCGACGGGAGCGTACGAAGCGGTGGAGCTGCGGGACAAGGACAGGAAGCGATACCTGGGGAAGGGTGTGCTGAAAGCCGTCCGAAACGTCAACGAGCGCATCGCCGGAATGCTGGCCGGGGTGGATGCGACCGGGCAGTCCCGGATCGACCAGATGATGATCGACCTCGACGGCACAAAGAACAAGAGCAAGCTCGGAGCCAACGCGATTCTCGGAGTGTCGCTCGCGACGGCCCGCGCGGCGGCCGCGGTCCACGGGCTGCCGCTCTACCGCTACATCGGCGGAGTGGACGCCCGGACCCTCCCGGTTCCGATGATGAACATCGTCAACGGCGGGGCCCACGCCGACAACAACCTCAACTTCCAGGAGTTCATGATCATGCCCGTGGGCGCGAAGAGCTTCTCCGAAGCCCTTCGCATGGGCGCGGAGGTGTTCCACACGCTCAAGGCGATTCTCCACAAGGACGGGAACACGACTTCGGTCGGGGACGAAGGGGGCTTCGCCCCCAGTCTGGCAAGCGACGAGGACGCCCTGAAGATCATCATGCGCGCGATTCGGGAGGCGGGCTTCAAGCCCGGAAGCCAGGTGGCCATCGCGCTCGATGCCGCGTCGACCGAACTGTTTTCCGGCGGGAAATACGTCTTCAAGAAGTCCGACGGATCGAAACAAACGTCCAAGGACCTCGTCGACCTGTTTGCGCGGTGGTCGAGCCGCTATCCGATCCTTTCCATCGAAGACGGTCTCGACGAAAACGACTGGGACGGATGGAGCCTTCTCACCGAAAAAATCGGCCAGAAGGTCCAGCTCGTCGGCGACGACCTCTTCGTGACCAATACCGAACGGCTCGCCGAGGGCATGGGGCGCGGGGTCGCCAATGCAATCCTCATCAAGGTCAACCAGATCGGGACGCTCACCGAAACGCTCGACGCCATCAAGATGGCGACGAAGGCAGGCTACGGGGTCGTCATCTCGCACCGGTCGGGAGAATCGGAAGACACCTTCATCGCGGACCTGGCCGTCGCGACCAACGCCGGCCAGATCAAGACCGGGTCGCTTTCGCGAACGGACCGGATCGCCAAATACAACCAGTTGCTTCGGATCGAAGAGGAACTCGGCACGAGCGCCGTGTATCCCGGACGGAACGCGTTACCGGTCTGACTGACCTCGCGGTTCGCATCGAACTCCCAGGATCGGCGCATCGTTGGCGGAGGCTCTTTCCGTTGTGTACAGAAAGCCGTCCCGGTCGAAGTAGGCCACCGCTTCCTGCTGCACCTCCCCCGTCAACGCAATCTCCCGGAAGTCCACTCCGGCAACCATATCCGACGCGTTGCCGAGCGGCGAAAGGGCCAGATCGACGTCGAACTCGAACGCGTTGACATAGGTCAGGACGAGCAACCGGCTCCCATCTTCGCTGATGTCGGCGGCCGTCGGCAGGCTGCCCGAAAACGTATCGCTCGAGATCACGCGGAAGTCCAGGTCCTCGCCGAATCGCTCCAGGGTGACAACGCCGTCACCGGCCGAGCGGCGGGCTTCGAACCCAAGGCGGTAGATCTCCGAAGGAGATACTTCGAGCCGGGCGTAGTCCGCGGCCTTCGTGACGATGAAGAGATCGCCGTTCGGATGGAGGGCGAGCGCTTCCGCATCGCGGGGACCGTCCGGATACCGGATCGAAATCGTGGCGAGGGCCGGCACGCGGTCGGGAAACTCCTCGAGTTCGCGAACGACAACGATCCGAAGCTCGCTCCGGCGACGATTATTGTCGCCAATGTCCGCAACGAAGAGGCAATCTCCTTCCACCGTTCCGCAGGGACCGAAGGCAAGGTCCTCGGCGTCGACGGGATTGAACCCGTCGATCGCCACGGGTCGCGTTCCGCTCCCGTCCAGCGCCGTCTGAAAGAAACGTCCCGAATCGCCCGAATCGTTGATGTGGTAGAGACGCCCGGGGAACCGCCGGGACACGGCAAGTCCGCTGGCTTCGTCGATGAGCCCGGTATCGAGCAATCCGGCCTCGGAGATCGAACAAACCTCGGTCTGGGTCCCGGACGCGGGCGCTTGCGGCGCGGAACACGCGGTGGTGAAAAACAGCAAAACTCCGGGGATCAGGCGGCGGTCCATCAGAACAGTCCGGATTGAGGGCTCCGCGCTTCGGGATATTCGATGCCCAGGTGGTCGTAAGCGAGTCTTGTGGCCACGCGTCCCCGCGGCGTGCGTTCGATGAAGCCCAACTGGAGCAGGAATGGCTCGTAGATGTCCTCGATCGCGTCGGTCTCTTCGGAAAGCACGGCGGCAATGGTATTCAGCCCCACGGGACCTCCGCCGTACTTCTCGATGATGGCGAGCAGGAGCCGGCGATCGGTATCGTCGAAGCCGTGCTCGTCGACATCGAGCAACCGGAGGGCCTCACGCGCGATCTGATCAGTGATGTTCCCGTCGCCGCGAACCTGGGCATAGTCGCGCGTACGCTTGAGCAAACGGTTGGCGATTCGTGGGGTTCCGCGCGACCGGCGCGCGATCTCGGCCGCCCCTTCCGGAGTGATCGGCGCACCGAGAATCTCGGATGACCTGCGAACGATAATCTCCAGATCGGTCTGGTCGTAATAATCAAGACGGTGGACGATTCCGAAACGCGACCGGAGAGGAGCAGTGATGAGACCGATCCGAGTGGTGGCGCCGATCAGCGTGAATCTTTCCAGGTCGAGCCTGTGCGTCCTGGCGCTCGGACCCTGCCCGATGATGATGTCGAGTTTGTAATCCTCCATCGCCGGGTACAACACCTCTTCGATGTTGGGCTGCAGTCGATGGATCTCGTCGACGAAAAAAACGTCGGACGACTCCAGGTTGGTCAGGATAGCGGTCAGGTCTCCCTTGATCTGGATGAGGGGGCCCGCGGACGCCCGGAAACGGGCACCCATCTCGTTGGCGATGACGGCCGCGAGCGTGGTCTTGCCCAGTCCGGGAGGCCCGTAGAGCAGGATGTGGTCGAGCGGTTCACCCCGGTGCCGCGCCGCTCCGATCGACACGTCCAGGTTCTCGCGAACCGACGGCTGCCCGATGTATTCGGAGAGCGTGCGCGGACGAAGCGACTGCTCGAAGGGGACCTCCTCGTCCGAAGGCCTTCCGGTCAGGATGCGTTCGTTCATGAATCCGTCCCCGCCCAATCCATTCTCCGACCCTTATTACGCCTTTGTCAGGATCTGGAGCGTCCGCCTGAACAACTCATCGAACGCAAGATCGCCGGATCCGTCGAGAACCCGGCCGATCGCCCCCTCGACGAGCGCTCGGTTGTAACCCAGGTTTTCCAGCGCCGACAGAACGTCGGCTTCGCTTCCCGACTTCTCGTCCGCGGCATCGAAAGCCTTGAACTTGTCTCGAAGCTCGAGCAGGATGCGCTCGGCCGTCTTCTTCCCAACGCCGGGAATCGACGTCAGCCGGGCCAGGTCGCCGCGCTTGATCGATCCGATCAGATCGTCCACCGAACTTCCCGAAAGGATCGTGAGCGCCAAGCGCGGTCCGATGCCCGAAATCCCGGTCAACCGCTCGAAGACGGCGTGTTCCCTGCCCGTGGCAAAACCGTACAGGTGAATGGCATCCTCGCGAACGTGCGTATGGATGTCGAGGAATACTTCGGCCCCCGGATCGGGCATTGCGGAAAACGTCGGCATCGCGACGAACACTCGGTACCCCACACCGGCAACGTCCACGATCAACTCTCCGGGTTTCTTCGCAAAGAGTTGTCCGCGCAACCGTCCGATCATGGCCGTCCGGCGTCGTCCACCTGAACGGAATCGACGACGCCCACGACGGCGGCATCGATCGGCTGGCCCCCGGGCCCGATGACGGTCGCCGCCGACCAGCCTTCCTGAACGACGAGAACGCGGTCTCCCGGTCCGGCATTGATCCCGCGCCCGCCGTCTAGGGCCAGGAGAGCGTCGCCCGACGGTTCGCCATGAACGTCGAGCGGCTGGACGACGAGGATCTTCGCGCCCTCGTGGCTGGAGTGCTTGCGAGTGGCGACCACGTTGCCTGTGACTCGCCCGATCAGCATACGATATCGTTGACCGTGTCAACGATGCCGACGACGGTGGCGTCGACGGGTGAAATTTCGGGAAGGAACGCGAACGACGATTCCCGGCCGCGGCAGACGTACACGCGCTCGCCGGCACCGGCTCCGACGGCGTCGATGGCGACCACGGTACTCCCATCGCTCAACCGGCGAACGAGGAGCAACGTGCGGCCGGCGAGGCCCGGGTCTTTAACCGTCGAAACGACTCGTCCGATCACGTCACCGAGGTACACGCCGGTTTCCCCCCTCAATCCCGGGATACATGATCGACGATCCCGACGATCGCCGCGTCGACGGGAGTGTCCGTACACCCCGAAGACATTCGGGCCGAACTCCCCTGGACGACGAGGACCGTCTCCCGGAACCCCGCGGAGACGGTGTCGACAGCCACCAGATACGCCTTCTCCGACGCCAGCTCGCCCGAGAGGTCGACAGGCTGGCAGATCAGCAGCTTCTTTCCCTCGAGGCGCAAATCCTTGCGGGTCGCGACGACGGTTCCGATGACCCTGGCCAAAAGCACGCGACTACACGCTAACTGTCGGTCTTGCCGATCGCGTAGACGTCTTCGAGATTCGAATGCGGCCGCGGGATCACGTGGACGCTGATGAGCTCGCCGACCCGGCGTGCCGCCGCGGCGCCGGCGTCGGTCGCAGCCTTGACCGCGGCGACATCGCCCCGGACAATGGCCGTGACGTAACCGGATCCAATCTTCTCCCAGCCGACGAGGCTCACCTTTGCCGCCTTGACCATCGCGTCGGACGCCTCGATCAACGCCACCATCCCCCGGGTCTCGATCAGTCCCAGAGCTTCACCCATTTCGTCGTGTGCCATGCCTTGCTCCTTCGGTCAGGACCGGTGACCGGGTCCTCATTCTTCAGTTTTCCAGCTTCGTCAACACGTCGTTGATCAGATCAACGAGTTCGGCTTTCGACAGCGAAATCGTATCCGAGCCCGACCTTCCCCGACTGCCCGTGGCGGCGACCGCGGAGTCGGTCAGCGGACAGAAGGGATCGGGGGGGCGGGCGCTATCCGCGGTCTCGAGACCGAAGTATTTCTGGCGCTGCACCCAGAGCTTCTCGACGTCTTCGGCGGAAAGGAGCTGTTCCTTTCCGAGGATCCTCGTGTAGATCGAGATCTTCGCGAAGTGTTCGACGGTGTCCATCCGGTTGTACGCATCCATGAGGTCGGCGCCATAGGTGACGACCCCATGATTGGCCATCAGCAACGCGTCGTAATGGGCCAGGAACGGAGTGAGTCTCTCGGAAAGCTCGTCGGTCCCGGGCGTTCCGTAATCCGCGATGGGAATGCAACCCAACGCCAGGACCACCTCTGAAATCAGCGCTTTGTTGAGCGGGATCCCCGCCGCGGCATAAGCCGTCGCCGCCTGGGGGTGGCAGTGTACCACGGCGTGGACGTCGGGGCGCAGGCCATAGATCAGCGTGTGCATGGCGATCTCGCTGGACGCTTTTCGATGGCCCCGAACGAGCTGGCCCTTCATGTCGACGACAACGGGGTCTTCGGGGCGGACGAATCCCTTATTGATCCGCGTGGGCGTACAGAGAATGTTCCCGTCGGGAAGGCGGGCGCTGAGATTGCCGTCGGTCGCCGCCAGATAGTCCTTCTGGTAGCAGAGACGGGAGAAATCGGCGATCTGTTGTCTGAGCTCCGCTTCGGTGTGCATGCGAAGCGGAGATTCTACTCGACCGCCCGGCGGGTTGCTTCTGCAGTTGGGGGGAGGGGGCGGCCCGCGGGCCGCCGCCCGGTCAACAACATCATTCCAGGTCCACGAAAAGAACCCCTGCCCGAGCCTCTTACCGCAGCAGGGACAAGACGGCCTGGTTGGACTGGTTCGCCTGGGACATGGCCGCCAGACCGCTCTGGGTCAGGATGTTGTACTTCGTCAACGAAGCGGCTTCGCTGGCGATGTTCGCGTCGCGAATTCGAGATTCGGAGGCCGCGACCGCAACCGACATGGTTTGAGCCTGCGCGATGGCGAAGTTCAGCCGGTTCATGGCCGCACCGACGCGTCCCTGTGCCGTGCCGAGGACGTCGACCGCGGACTGGATCGAAGCGATTGCGACGGCGGCGTTGTCCTGGGTCGTGATGTTCTGCGTGCTGATGCCCAGGCCTTCCGCGTCCACCGCGGTGGTGACGGCAAACGAAACATAGGTCACGGCTGCGCTCGTGTTCGTGCTGGTGTTTCCAACGAAGACCGATCGGCCGTTCAGGTTGACGCTGCCGGTCTCGAGACCTGCAGCCTGCGCGTTCCGGTTGATTTCCTCGAGAACGGTCTGGAATTCCGTATCCAGCGTCGCGCGGGAACCGGTGAACGTGTCGGAGGCCGCCTGGCTGGCCAGAGTCAGGGCGCGATCGAGCAGCGACGTGATGTTCTCCATCGCGCCATCTTCGATCTGGAGCTTGCTGATCGCGTCGTTGGCGCTCCGGATACCCACGGTCAGGCCGGTATAGTCGAGCCGGTGACGATTGGCCACCGCGAGTCCCGCTGCGTCGTCGGCCGAAGAATTGATGCGTAAACCGGACGAGAGGCGCGCCAGCGTTCGCTGGAGGTGCATGTCCGTCTTTTCAAGCGTTATCTGCGAGTTCAGTGAAGCCAGATTCGTGTTGACCGAAAAACTCATTGAAAGATCCTCCGTGAAGCTCTCCCGCGGCATCCCTGCCGCGCGTGCCGTGAAATTCTGAGTGACTCCGTCCGGCGGAAAATGATCCTCGCCCGACACTGGACTTATCGAGTCATCGGCGCTAACTCGTTAGAAAAATTGCACTTATTCAATTTATTGACACTCGCCGGAGGTCACGATTGAAATGAGTCATTTGCGAGCGTCAGGGCGAGAGAGCAACCGTCAATAAGTCGTCTTCCGGGAAAATCAGGCCTTTTCGAGCGACGCGTACCGGGCGACGAGCTTCTTCATCCCGTAGTTCGTGAAGCTGACGGTGAGCTTCGCGTCGGCCCCCGCGCCCTCGATCCGGAGCACCGTTCCCATGCCGTACTTCGGATGCCGGACGCGCGTGCCTTGAGCCCACCCGCCGGTTGAGCGGGGCCGATTCGAAGGACTCTTCCGGGTCCCGGCCTCCGGCCGGTGGGCGAGGAACCCCCGAACCGCGTCGACGGTATCGTAAGACCGTCCATCGTACTGGCCGCGCGCCGACTGTTCCTCGGCGGAAGAGTCCGCGCGAAACGAACGCGCTCCCTCCGGATGATCCATCAACTCGGGCGGAATCTCCCGAAGGAAGCGGGACGGCTCGGACAGGAGCGGATCCATCGCGCCAAAGGTACGCCGGTACCGGGACCAGGTCAGGTAAAGCTTCTCCTCCGCCCGGGTCATTCCCACGTAGAAGAGACGCCGTTCTTCCTCGAGCGACCGGTCCTCGCCGATCGAACGGTTGTGGGGAAACAGCCCATCCTCCATTCCCATGATGAAGACGACGGGAAATTCCAGACCTTTCGCCGTATGCAGCGTCATCATGGTCACGGGAGCCGCTTCGTCGTACTGATCCTGGTCGGAGACCAGAGCTGCATTGTCCAGAAAGTCTCGGATGGTCTCCCCGCGCTCGAAGCTCTCTCCCGCGGCGTTCAAGAGCTCCCGAAGATTGTCGATCCGGGAGTGCGATTCCTCGGTTCCCTCCCGGGTCAACATCTCGATATAGCCCGTCTTCTCGATAATGCGTTCGAGCAGGTCGGAGGCGGACGAGTCCTCGGCCCCGGAGGAAAACTCCTCAATCAGGCGGCGAAATTCTCCGAGAGCCCGGCGTGACCGTGGTGGTGTCGACGGATCCTCGATCGCCTCGGCGATGGCGTCCCAGAGCGAGGTCTCGTTACGGGCCGCGCGGTCGAGCAGGCCATCCACGGTGGTTCTGCCGATCCCCCGTGGGGGCGTGTTCAGGATGCGAAGAACGTGAACCGAATCTTGGGGATTCAGGGAAGTGGTCAGGTAGCTGATGACGTCCTTGACCTCCGCTCTCTCGTAGAAGCTGAAACCGCCCACGACCCGATAGGGAATGTCGAAACGCCGGAACATTTCCTCGAGCGTGCGGGAGAGGAAGTTCGTACGATATAACGCCGCCACGGGCGACCGCGGCGCTTTCCTCCGGTGCTCCAGGACGCGTTCGGCAACGAACGCGGCTTCTTCGTCGGGGTCCCGGGCTTCGAACGATCGGATCTTCTCCCCCGCCTCCCTCTCCGTCCAGAGTTCCTTCCCTTTCCGCAATTCGTTGTGTGCGACGACGGCGCCGGCGGCCGCGAGGATCGTCTTCGTGGACC
>CAZTTI010000188.1:0-3604 GCA_964615925.1 uncultured Solibacteraceae bacterium | reverse complement strand
ATCGTCCGGAGGTCGTGCCGGACGTCGGCCGCGAACCCGACGAGGTCCGGGCTTCCCGGCTCGAGGACGCGGGCCTCGGCCGCTTCGAGCCGGTCGTCCAGTTCCTCCATGACCGGAAAGTAGTGGTCGATCACCGAATCGATCACCGCATAGGCCAGGTAGTCGGGGCCACGTTCCCGGACGTGTCCGCGCGCCTGGCGCAGACGCTCACGAACCGGTTCGATCGCACCTGTCCCTCCCTCCTCGAACGTGAGGACGAAGCCCTGGCCGAGAAAGATGCTCACGGGAGATTCGGCGACCTCGGGCGAGAGCGCGAGGGCCTTGAGCACGATGAAGTCGTAGTTCTCGAAGTGCTCGATCTTGGGACGCTGGCCCGGAGTCAGGACATCTTCGAGCGAAAGCGGATGAAGATCGAACGCGCGGCCGATCGCCGCGAGCGTGTCGGGTTTCGGAATGCCCGTGACGTCGATCCACACCGAGACACCGCCCTCTTTGAGGTCGATCCCGGAGAACTCTTCCACCGCTTCGAACCGGACCTCCCGGCACGTTCGAGCGTTCCAGGACCAGACGATTCCCTCGGATAGTCCCGTATCGGGCCGCTGGACGAGCGTGCCGGGGGGCGCACCCGGCTCCGGCCGTTCGGGGCCCGCTGGAACGTGGCCCTTCGTCCGGCGACGCCGTCTATCGGCCATTCAACAGGCCTCGCCCGGCCCGCTGAGCATCTTTTCAACGGCACACATGTCGATCCCTCACAGCACAACGACTGCCGGACAGTTTGCCAAGAAGCGCGCTCCGGATGAACCGGGAAAACTACCGGTTCCGCCGGTATCTCCTGCTTCGCCACGCGCCGTAGCCGGAGCCTACGTGGACCTGATCGAGGCCGGCATCGTCGACCCGACCAAGGTCGTCCGCATCGCTCTGGAGAACGCGGTGTCGGTGGCCGGCATTTTGCTCCTCGCCGAAGCCACGCTCACCGAAGTCGAAGAGAAGAAGGCCGAGCACGCGATGCCGTTGGAGGAATGAAACACAGGGAGGATCCATGGCCTTCCTGGACGCCTCGTTGAAGTCGACCGGAACAAGGATCTTCAGATATTCGTCATCATCTGAGCGAAAATGGAGCGAAAATGGAGCGAAAATTCCGGACTCAGGAACGGTGGGCGATGCCGTACCGCGCGCGGGGTCCTTCGGACACACCCCGAGCTGCCCGGCCGGACCGAACAGCTCGCGCCACGGCTCCGACGAGATCATCCCCCGAATACGGCTTCTGGAGAAACGCCTTCACGTCGCACACGGGCCGGATCGCGCGAGCCGTTTCGCCGTCCTCTGCCGCTCCGGTAACGATGACGGGGGCCGGACTCATCTCGCAAAGCAGATCCACCGCGGCCGCGACATGGAGATCGCCCGCGCCGACGTCGTAGACCATGGCGTCGAGATCCAGACCGTGCTTGGCAACCCAGCCCCGCGCTTCGGTGCTCGATCCACTCGTGAACACGCGCAACCCGGAGCGTTCCAGCGCAAGCCGGGCCTCGTCGCGGGCCCGGGCATCGCCGTCGACGACGAGGACCCAGGGGGCTTTGCGCGCGGTCCGGACTGGAAGCACCTTTTCAGTCTTCGGCCGATTCTTCATAACCCTACTCCTGCGCGCCGGGCGGCGCACCGGTTCGGTCAAAGCGACTGCAGGAACGCGACCAAGTCCATCAATTGGCGGACCGTCATGACGTTGGAAAAATCGCCCATTCGGGAAATCGCGCCGTCGAGAAACTCCTGATTGCGCTCGGAGTTGTGCTCGGTCGGAGTGATGATCGACCGGGCGATTTCGTCCCGTGTCCGATTCGCCATCTGGGAACCGAAGTCGGGACCGGGGCGTGTCGACAGGGTCCGCGGAAAGGACTCGTCGATGTAGTGGCACACGTGGCACTGGAGCTCACTGAAAGCTTCCCGTCCCCTCGCCACGTCTCCGAGCGGCAGGTACACTTCGATCGGCACGTCCGCCGGGTCCACCTCAACCGGTTCCGGTTCCGGCGCGGGAGAGCACGACGTCCATCCTGAGAGCGCGAGCACTACCAGAAACTTCCCAAAACGCATGAACATGAATCTGTCCTCCGTCAGACGGGGATTGTGACAAGCCCGTGCCGGGACCGGAACTGGTGAAAATACGTGTTCACTCCGGATCCGTCGTGAGCGTGGACAGGTACTGGACCAGGGCTCCCAAAGACTCTTCCGGAAGCTCGAGGTACCGTGCCTTCCGGCGGACGATCCCTTCGGGCAGGATGTCCGCCGCGAAATCGGTACCGGTGATCCACTCGCGGATGCCGGCGGCTTCCCAACGCAACCCGACTCCGTCGAGGGGATACCGCGGGTTGCCGGCACCCTCGATGGAATGGCACGTGGCGCAGCCCTGATCCATGTAGACCATCCGCCCCAGCTCGACAGTCGCATCCTGGGTCACGGGGGGGGCCACGATGGCTTCCATGACGGCTTCCGGCGCTGGTTCTGCCGGCGCAATCGTGGCGGCGACCTGGACGGGTGGATTGTGGATCCACGCGAAGAACAGTGACAAACCGGTCAGGATCAGGACAACGGAAACGGCAACCCACCGGGCAATCTTTTCTCTCATCTCTTCACTCACACCATATCAAACAGCTCGAAGTGGATCCGGCCAAGGGGAACACCCCGATCGACCAGAGCCCTCTGGACAACGTCGCTCATCGCCCGGGGCCCACACAGGAAGAATTCGCAAGGGGCGCCCGACCCCGGAATCGCCTTCTCGACCACGCGCGGGGTGATCGCGCCGACTTCCCCCTTCCAATCCGCGGGAGGCTCCTCGAGGACATGGACGACCCTCAGATCGAGCCGCGACGCCAGCCTTTCGAGTTCTTCGCGAAACAGGACATCGTCCCAACGCCTGTTCCCGTAGACGAGGCCGACCGGGCGCTTCTCGGCCCGGTCGGCCAGCGTGCGCAACATGCTCATGATCGGCGCGATGCCAACGCCGCCGGCCACGAAGACGAACCCGGAGGCGTCCGCGTGGAAGTCCGTCGAGAAGACGCCGTACGGCCCGTCCACGTACGCGGTCTCGCCGACACGAATATCCCCGATCGTCCGGGTGAAATCGCCCAGTTCGCGGATCGTGAATTCGAGGGTTCGCGGCTCCTCGGCGCTTCCCGAAAACGAAAACGGGTGCTCCCGTGCCGCGAAGGGAGAGGCTCGGAGCGTGAGCCACGCGAACTGCCCTGGCCGGAACTTCATGGAAAAGGTTCCCACGGGCTCGAGCGACAGCGTCCACGCGTTCCCGCGCGCCTCGCGAACCCCAACCACGGTGTACGGCCGACGGAGGAGCATCCACGGCTTGAGAATACGCACATAGGCCAGCAACGCGACCCAGAGGACCGAGTACCCGCCCCAGACCGCCCACTTCCACCCGGCGTTGGTGTAGTAACCCACGCCTTCGATATGGGTGACGGCGAGGACGACGGCCGCCACCGCCATCAGGGCGTGGCTCCAACGCCAACGGTCGTATTCGATGCCGAGCGGCTTGCGCCAGAGCGACATCGCGACGAGCAAGACGAAAAGGATGGCCGAAAGACGTCCGGCGGTCATGAAC
>CAZTTI010000187.1:0-6307 GCA_964615925.1 uncultured Solibacteraceae bacterium | reverse complement strand
CTTCCTGGTCGTATTCCTTGTACAGCCGCCGGCCGAATCCGCCTCCGGCCCGAACCAGGTGGAACGTGACCTGGTCGGTTTCGATCCGGGCACCGCCGGCCGGATCGTTCAGACTCGGGATCTGCGCCGGAGACCAGATCTCCAGCGTGCCGTCTTCCTTGAAATGGGCCGTCGAGTTCTGGGTCTCCAGCGGGGCGTGCGACAGCATCGGGAAGTAGTATTCGGCTTCCACGACCTGTGTCGCCGACGAAAACGCCGAGTCGACGTCTCCGACCACGGCGTTCCCGCGGCCTCCGCCGTCGGGGGAGGCATCCGCCGACGCATTGGCGATCTGGGTGGCCTGTTCGGCGTATCTCGTGCTGTTCTCGATGGCGGTTGGGCCTTCGTCCCACTGGACGTTGAGCTGCCGCCGGGCGTTGTTGGCCACCCACCAGCTGTCGGAAACGATGGCAACGCCGGAAGCCGGGTCGCCGTTCTGTTCCGGTGCCGGCACGATAAAGGCGTGCTGAACTCCCGGGATGGCCCGGATCTCATCGAGGTTGGCGCTGACGGCGACGCCCCCGAACACCGGACACTTCTCGAAGGCGGCATAAAGCATGCCCTCGCCCGGTTCCACGTCGATACTGAAGGCCGGCTGTCCGGTGATGATCGCGAGATTGTCGACTCCGGGGATGTCGGTGCCCAGGATCTTGAAATCGGCGGGGTTTTTCATCACGACGTCTTCGGGAGCCGGGGGCTCCACCGACGTCAGGGTGCCGGCCAACGACGCATACGTCGCCGTGCGTCCCGATGCCGCATGGGCCACCATGCCCGCGCCGTTGGTGGACACTTCCGACGCCGGCACGTTCCAGCTCACCGCGGCGGCGTCCCGCAGCATCATGCGCGCGGCCGCGCCGACCTGACGCATCGTGTTGTAGTTCGATGGAATCGCCGTCGATCCGCCTTCGATCTGTTGCCCGTACCGTGGATTGAGATCGGCCTGTTGAATCCGGACCTGCGACCACTCGACGTCCAGTTCCTCGGCGATGATCATGGGAAGCGCGGCGCGAATTCCCTGACCGGTTTCCGGGTTCTTGGCGATCAACGTGAACGTGTTGTCCGGGTTGATCGTGATGTAGGTGTCCGGCGTCGGGGGCGGGGGCGGAGCGAAACCGCCGCGGCCTCCACGGCCGCCGCCGCGTTGCGCAAGCAACTCGGCGGTGGAGAACGCCAGCATGACGCCGCCTCCGGCGAGCGTCGAGACTTTCAGGAAGGATCGGCGATCGAGCGTTTTGTTCATTTCTTTCATGTCGCCCTCCCCTTACAGCGTGGCCGCGAGGTGAATGGCCTCGCGGATCCGGATATACGTCCCGCACCGGCAGACGTTGCCGTTCATGGCCGTGTTGATGTCCTGGTCGGAAGGGTTTGAGTTCGTGGCAAGCAGTGCCGCGGCCGACATGATCTGTCCGGGCTGGCAGTAGCCGCATTGGGGAACGTCCACCTGCAACCACGCACGCTGCAGCGGATGGGATCCGTCCGGCGACAGGCCTTCGATCGTGGTGACAGCGCCGTTGACGTTGGCGATCGCGGTCTGGCAGGACCTCACGGCGCGTCCGTCGATGTGAACCGTGCAGGCGCCGCAGGCGCCGACGCCGCATCCGAACTTCGTCCCCTTCATCTTGAGGACGTCACGGAGGACCCACAAGAGGGGCATGTCCTCCGGAGTGTCGACCGTCGTCGAGTTTCCGTTGACTTCTATGGTATAGGGCATCGCATCTCCCGTTGATGGATTGAAGGCCGCCGGTTCGCCGCGCTGAGCGGCTTACCGAACGCTCCGAATAGGCCTGGACCCTCCAAATGCTTCCGCACAGACTATCACTGACGTTGGATGGATTCCAGATTTCAAGTCCGCCGGCACCTGGGCAGGGAAACGTCAGGCGCCGCCCCGCCCCCCGCGCCCGCCCGCGGGCGCTTCGCCGTTCACGGCGCCGTTCGTTTCGAGGACCGCGGCGACCTCCGGCATTCTCGACGCCATGTCGAGGGCCGTTCGGCCGTCGGGTCCGGTGAAGTTCAGGTCGACTCCGAGCTCGACCGCCAGCTTGGCGAACTCGAGCGCCAGCGCCGCGCTCTCTTCCCGGGGCGGCTGGGTCCAGGCACGTCCTCCGCCGGCTCCGAGCGCCGCCGTCAGCAATGTCGAGACATGCTCGCGCTCGTCATGGGATTCCGCGGTGTAACTCGCGAATACATAGTGTCCGCGGTGGACGACGGTGGGATCGGCTCCGGCCCCGGCCAGGATCCGTGTCACGTCCGGTCCGCCGAAGCGGGCGGCGAGCCAGATGGCGGGCGCGCCGACGAGCTCGGGAGCGTAGTTCCAATCTCTCGAGGTCCGGCGCTCCGGAGTCCAGGTTTCCAGGGCGGCGTTCGGATCCGCTCCGTGGTCGACCAGGGCGCGGACCATTTCCACGTTCCGCCACATGATGGCGTTGTGCAGCGGGGCGAAACCCGGGGACGCGAGGTTCGGGTCGGCGCCGGCTTCGAGCAGGAACCGGACGACGTCGGTGAAATTCGAATGTGCGGCGAAGTTCAGGGCCGTGATTCCCCAGGCGTCGGCGTCGTCGACGTGGGCACCGAACTCGACGAGGAGGCGGGCGGATCGGACGTCTCCCGATCGGGCCGCGAACAGCAAGGCCGTGTCCGCGCCGTGAGGGATGCTCTTGTTGTACGGCGGGTAGCTGTGTGGCGGGACGGCTTCGACCAACTGCCAAACCTCCGAGCGGGCGTTGACGTCCGCTCCGGCCCGGAGGAGGACTTCGACGACGCCGGGGTGCTTCTGGGCCGCGGCCCACATCAAGGCCGACTGACCGCGCGATCCGCGGGCTTCGAGATCGGCTCCGGCCGAGACCAGCAGTTCCGCGATATCCGCCGCTCCGGCGCGCGCGGCCACCATCAACGGCGTTTCACCGGAAAGAAGTGCCCGGTTCGGGTCGGCTCCCGCATTCAGCAGAGCCCGGACGATGGCGGCATTTGCGTTCTCTCCGGCCGCCCAGAGCGGCGTCGCCCCCAGGTCGTTGGCGGCGTTCGGGTCGGCCCCTGCCGCGAGCAGGGCTTCGACGGCCGGGAGATCGTCGAGGTGGCTGGCCCAGACCAGCGCCGTCGACCGGTCCGGTTCGGCCTGGTTCGGATCGGCCCCGGAATCCAGGAGCGACACGAGGCCCGCCAGGTCGTTGTGCTTGACGCGCTCGATGACGGGAATGTCGTTGGCGCCGGCGAACCCGGTTGCGAGTACGAAAGCGAGCGGGAGACCGATCGTGATCGCGCGTGCCATCATGCCTCCAGCCCAAGCACGTGCGTGCTCCCGCCGACGCGTTCGACGGGATACCCCATCCGGTCCATCAGCGCCATCAAGAGGTCGGCGATCGTCGGCTCGTCGCTGTAGGCGATGTGCCGGCCGGAGGGGAGGCGTCCCGAACCACCGCCGGCCACGAGCAACGGCAGGTTGTCCCCGGAGTGGTGCGTGCTGTTCGAGATCCCCGATCCGTAGAGGATCATCATGTGGTCGAGCAGCGATCCGTCGCCGTCGGGCGTGGCCCGGAGCCGGGCCAGATAGTTTGCGAAAAGCTCCGTGTGGTAGCGGTTGATCTTCGACATGTGCGCGATCACGTCCGGGTTGTCGTTGTGGTGCGACAGCGGATGATGCGCTTCGGGGACGCCGATCTCGGGATACGGCCGGGCGCTCTGCTCCTTGCTGAGCATGAACGCGATGACGCGCGTGAGGTCGGACTGGAACGCCAGGATCTGGAGGTCCAGCATCAGACCGAGATGCTCCTCGAAGACCGCCGGCGCCCCGGCGGGCTGGTCGAATTCCGGCAGCTCGATCTCGGCCTGCCTCTCGGCGAGTTCGATGCGCCGCTCGACGTCCCGGACGGCCTCGGTGTATTCATTGACCTTGGTCCGGTCTCCGGGTCCGAGGTCCCGTCGCAACGCCTCGAGCTTTTCGCCGACCGAGTCCAGGATGCTTTCCTTCTGTACCCGCCGGGCTTCGCGCGCGTCCCGGTCGGTGCTCCCGCTGTCGCCGAACAGGCGTTCGAAGACGACCCGGGGATTCCATTCCGTCGGAAGCGCCTGAGTTGGACTCCTCCAACTCAGCGTATGGGTGTAGACACAGCTCAAGTTGCCCGTGCACGCGCCGGCGTTGGCCGGGACGTCCATCGAGAGCTCGAGCGATGCCACCTGCGTTTCGCGCTCGAAGTACCGCGCCAGCATCTGGTCGACGGAGACGTCGGCGACGATGTCGATCTCGTTGCGGCCGCCGCGCGCGGTCCCGGTCAGGAACGACCCCGACGCACCGGCGTGAATGTAGTTCCAGTTCGCCTTGATCCCGGACAACACGAGCATCTGCTCCCGGTACGACGCGAGCGGCTCGAGAATCGGCGAGATCTCATAATCGGCGCCGGTGCCGGCCGGGGTCCAATATTCCATCGCCATGCCGTTTGGCACGTAAAACGCCTGGAATCGCCGCACGGGCGCCGCGGCCTGCCCGGCCATCCCGGCGGGAACCATGGCGTCCAGGAACGGAAGGGCCAGCGCTGCACCGGCCCCTTTCAGCAGCGCGCGCCGCGGGATCGATCGCGATAGAAGATTCATCGTCGTCTCCTGACCCGGACTATTCCGCCGGGACGTTTTCCGCCGTTCGGGTCCGGAATGCCGGGCTCCGGACGATTCCGGCAATGATGGCCGACCATCGGTAGTTGTCGCCGGCCGCGTTCCGGACGATCTCGCGGATGGCGGGCTGATCATAAAATTCCACGCGGCGGCCCAGGGCGTAGGCCATCAGCTTCGACGTCACCGTCCTCGGAAACGCCTCCGGGTCCGAGACCAGCAGATCGCGAAGTCCGGCGAGTCCGTCGATCGGATTCCCGTCAACGGTGGTCCCGGTCGCGTCCACCGGACGGCCGGATTCGTCGATCTCTCGCCACCCCCCGATGACGTCGAAGTTCTCGAGCGAGAACCCGAGCGGGTCGATCACCGAATGGCAGCCGTTGCACGACGGGTTCGTGCGGTGCGCCGCCAGCCGCTCCCGAATGTTCTGCGATGCCGATGCCGGGGTTTCCTCGAGCGTCGTGTCGACGTCGGCCGGCGGGGGAGGGACCGGCAAGCCCAGGATGTTGTCCAGCAGCCACTTTCCCCGCAACACCGGCGACGTGCGATCCGGATACGAACTCGTCACCAGCAGCGACCCGTGTCCGAGCAATCCGCCGCGCTCGTCGAGGTTCGGGAGCGCGACGCGGCGGAAGTGGCTCCCGTAGACGCCGGGGACCTCGTAGTGTCGCGCGAGGCGTTCGTTCAGGTAGCTGTAATCGGCGTCGATCAACTCGGCGACACTCCGGTCCTCGCGGATCGTACTCGCCACGAAGAGCTCGGTTTCCTCGCGGAATCCCCGGATCAGGCTCAGGTCGTAGTTCGGGTAGACGTTCGGGTCGACCACGACCTCGTCGATGCGGCGCAGGTTGAGCCACTGTCCGGCGAAGTCGTCCACCAGCGCATCGATCGCGCGGGGATCGGCGAGCATGCGGTGAATCTCGGCTTCGATGACGTCCTCGTCGCCGAGCCGGCCCTCGTCGGCCAGGTCGAGCAGGCGGTCGTCGGGCAGACTGCTCCACAGAAAAAACGAGAGACGCGATGCCATTTCGAAGTCGTCGAGCGCGTAGGCGCCGCGCGCTCCAGGAGGTTCCCGGTAGACGCGAAGCAGGAAGTCCGGGTCGACGAGCATCCGTTCCAGCGCCAGTTGGATTCCGGATTCGAAGCGCCCCCCCTCGCGACGCCCCGACTCGAAGAATTCCATCAGGGTCCGGACGTCGTCGTCCGTCGCCGACCGGCGATACGCGCGGCGGGCCATGCGCGCCAGGATGGTTTCCGCGCAGGTTCGCTCTTCGGCGAGGCTGGAGCCTTCAGAAGGCTCGCACACAAAGATGGCGTCGCGGTTCGCCGTCGCCGATCCGGTCCCGGCCATGCCATACGGCCCCCCGATCTCGACCGCGTGCACGCCGGCGTATTCCATGTAGACCTGGTCGTTGCCGATGACGCGGCCGCGCTGCACTGGTTGCGGCAAGCCTTCGGGCTCCCACATCTCGCGCACGAACGAGACACTGACGACGTGGTTTCCCGCGGTCACCGGAAGACGCACCTCGATTCCCGCGTCCCCGGTCAACTGCATGTATTCTTCCCACTCCGGATCCCCGGCGAACCCCACCTCTCCGGCCCCCGCGTAGCTCGAAGCCGCAGGCCGGCCCTCGGCTTCTCCGCCCACGGGGAACCTGCGAATCAACGC
>CAZTTI010000186.1:0-4704 GCA_964615925.1 uncultured Solibacteraceae bacterium | reverse complement strand
GTCCTCGCCGACGAGATCAACCGGACGACGCCGAAGACGCAGAGCGCTCTGCTCGAGGCCATGAACGAAAACCAGGTCACGATCGACAATGTCACCCGGCCCCTGCCCAGGCCGTTCATGGTCCTGGCGACACAGAATCCGATCGAGCATCACGGCACCTACCCGCTCCCCGAGTCCCAGCTCGACCGCTTCATGATGAAGATCCGGATGGGCTATCCCAATCCCGACGCGGAGAGGGCCATCCTGCGCAACGCCTCCAGCGGCGGGATCTCGCGCACGATCGACCCGGTGCTCGAGCCCCTGGACCTGCTGGCGATTCAGGAAGAGGTCCGCAAGGTGCACATCGAGGATGCTCTCGTCGATTACATGATCGCGATCGTGAACCGCACGCGCGGCCACGCGGCGATCCAACTCGGTATCAGTCCCCGCGGAACTTCGGCGCTGTTTCGGGCAACCCAGGCCCGTGCAATCGCCAACGGACGCGACTTTGTCGTTCCCGACGATGTCAAGTCCCTTGCCGAACCGGTGTTCGTTCACCGCATCGTCATCAAGAGGAGCGCCGGACGCACCGAAAGCGAGGCGAGGGACCTGCTCCGCGAGATCCTGGAGAGCGTTCCGGTACCGGCCTGATGACCACCGCCGAGATCTGGGAGCCGATCGCGGCGCGAGCCCGGGACCTCACGGCCGGGTGGCGCCGGGCCGAAGAGAACCCCGTCGTGGGGAGCTTCGTGCGCGCGCTCGCCATGCTGTCGCTATCACTCGTGGCGGCGCTCTACGCCAACGGCTCCGCGCGCGACGGCCGGATCATTGCGACCGGGATCGGCGCTCTCGTGGCGATGTCGATCGCCGTGTGGGTGACGGTGCGTCTCGTCCCGAAACTCGCAGGCGGCGTGGACTGGCAATGGCGCCCGGTGTTTACCCGGTACAGGATCACCCGTGAGGGCATGATCTTCGTGGCCGCAACCCTCGTCGTGGGGGCGGCCGCCTTGAACACCAGCAACAACCTGCTCTACATGGTCCTTGCGGGCATGCTCGCGGTCTTGCTCCTATCCGGCTTCCTCTCGAGCCTGAACTTCAAGGCACTCGAGCCTCAGGTGCGAGTTCCTGAACGTTGTCACGCCGGCCAGCCCTTCACGCTGTCGGCCGGTGTCCGCAATCGGAAGAAGATGTTCGCGAGCATCTCGATCGAGATCGCTCCCGGAACGAAGAGCCCCTGTCGATTCGACCCCCACTACGTGCCGCTGGTTCGTCCGGGAACGCTCGAGACCGGAATCGTCACCACAACCCTGCCGTCGCGCGGCCGCTGGAGGATTGAGCAGGTCGTTGTCCGGTCCCGATATCCCTTCGGGTTCATCAGCAAGGGCCGTTCCTGTGATGTGGACGCCGAAATCGTCGCCTACCCGGCGCTGCTCGCGGCGGACGCCATACGGCTCACGCTGCCGGATCTCCTGGGATGCGCCGAACGATTTTCCCGGGGAAACGGCATGGACCTCTATGGAATCCGGGAATACGTTTCGACCGACAGCGCCCGTCATGTCGACTGGAAAGCCTCGGCGCGAACGGCCGGACTCAAGACTCGGGAATACGCCTCGGAAGAGAGCCAGCGGATCCTCATCGAGCTCGACCGGTTCGCCGAGCCCGGGCCCGCGTTCGAACGCCTGGTCTCGGAAACGGCATCGGCCGCCGTTCATCTCGTCCGCAACGGAGCCGAGGTCACGCTCGTGACCGATGAATGGACCTCGCCGGCGGTTCGAACGAGTGTGCAGATGGATGAGATTCTTCTCTACCTCGCCGAGGTTTCGACGACGCAAAACGCTCCGACGACGGGCCATGGTGGAAGCGAGGCACTTCGATTCTCGCTCCGGCATCGGGATCCCCGAACGAATCTGGGTTTCGGAGATCCGGAGGCGACCTGATGGAACGGTACTTCCTGTTCTCGTTCCACGCGCTGATCCTCACGGCGTTCCTCGCCCTCTACGGCACGGGCCGGGTCGAGGCTCTGACGCTGGTGATCTTCCTGGCGGGTTTCGCGGCCACCGCCCGGCAGAGCTTCCGGGGGCGTCCGCCCCTGGTGACGGCCCGGCAGGCATTTTATCTTTCCCTGGGCTATATCGCGTTCTTCGTCGTCGACGCGATGCTCGTCTCCAGTTCCTTCGTCGAGGCCATCATCCACATGGTGCTGTTTCTCGAGCTCGCCAAGATGGCGCAGAAGAAGAACGACAAGGACTACCTTTACCTGATTCTCCTGGCATTCCTGCAAGTTCTGGCGGCCTCGTCGCTCACGATCGATGCTTCGTTCGTCGTGATGCTCTCCCTCTTCCTGGTCGCGCTGGTCTCCACCTTGATGAGTTTCGACGTCGTCCGCTCCGAGCGCGGGCTCGCCGATCGGAACGATGAATCCGGGCAACGAGGATCGGAGGCCGTGCTCGCCGGGATGAGCGTCTGGGCATCACTCTGGATCGCCATCGTGGGCGTCGGCCTGTTCTTCGCGATCCCGCGCATCGGCACGGGATACTTCACGCGCGCGGCGGCCCAGGCCTTGTTGATCTCGGGATTCAGCGAAAGGGTCAGCCTCGGGGAGATCGGGGAAGTCAAGCAGAGCTCGGCCCTCGTCATGCGGACGCGACTCCTCGACGGCTCGGTCACCGGGCTCCCGAAGTGGCGCGGAGTCGCTCTGGACACGTTCGACGGAAACGCGTGGTCGAAGTCGCCGGGGCGGCGCTCCCCCATTCGTCGCGTCGGCTCCGAGAACTACGTCCTTCCCGCGACGGGAGAGCATCTGCCCGATGCCGCACATAGCGATCTCGCCCGCTTCGAGGTGTTCCTCGAGCCGATCGCGACGACGGCTCTGTTCGGCCCCCACGCCATTCGGGGGATCCGGTCCGACTTCGGGGGCGACCTGGAACAGGACACGATGGGGACGATCTACCAGCGTGCGGTGAGATCGCGGCGCATCCGGTACGAGGTGCTGTCGATGATTCCGAATCGCCTCGCGTCCGACGCCGCCGACGCTGAGGACGGAGGCGCCACCGGCCCGGTGCTCGAAGACGCCGGACGCTACCTTCAGCTTCCCGAAGACCTCGACCCGCGCATCAGCACGCTCGCGGCATCCGTCGCTGCGGCCGGACCCGGCGCGATTGAAAAAGCATCGCTCGTCGAACTCTTCCTGAAGCGCGAGTTCACCTACTCGCTCGATCTCAACTGGGATCCCGGGGACTCTCCCCTGAGCACGTTCCTCTTCGACGTGCGCTCCGGCCATTGCGAGTACTTCGCGTCTTCCATGGCCATCATGCTCCGGACGATCGGCATCCCCACCAGGATGGTGAACGGCTTCCTGACCGGAGAGTACAACCCCGTCGGTGAGTCGTACACGGTGCGACAGTCCGACGCCCACAGCTGGGTCGAGGTCTGGATCCCCGGACGCGGATGGGTCGACTTCGATCCGACCCCCCCGGACATGGGCGGCGATGAACTGAGTCTGACCCGGCTCGTGACCCACTACATGGACGCGGCGGATCTGTTCTGGAACTCCTACGTGCTGACGTACGACTCGGATCTGCAGTTCGAGCTCTTCCAGTCCGCACAGGAGGCCGCCGTCAACCTGCGCGACGGTCTCGAACACCAGTCACGGAACTGGATGACAAGCACCGAAAGCTTCGCGGATCGACTGGCGCGCGGTATTCAGCAGACCGTCGAGAGTTGGGTCTTCAGGCTTGCGATCCTGCTGGCCGGAACGGGCGCGGCCGTCGTGCGGTTCCGCCGTCCGCTCGTGCTCGCATTGAAGCTCGTGGCCGTCCGGATGGGACGGCGGAGGGCCGACGTCGACGTCGTCGCGGTCCTGTTCAACCGCGCCTGCGGGCTCGCAGGACGGCGCATCGCGGCACGAACCGATCCGGAAACGTGGCGCGAGTGGATCGAGCGGATACCGGATCCGGTAAACCGGGCGAAGATGGAAGCGGCGCTGGAAATCTACGAGAGGACCCAATACGGTCCAAACGCGGTCACCGACGAAGACTTCGTCAGGATCGAGCGGATCGTGGAGGCGCTTCGAGGCCGCGCCTGACGGCCATGTACAGGGTGATCGAGGCCTGTTAGCATACCGGATTGGGATGCGTCCCCGACGGTCCATCACACCATGTCTACCGAACGCCCGACCCGCGATGCCCGAACGCAGCCGACAACAGTCGGTTTCGTCAGCCTGGGGTGTCCCAAGAATCTCGTGGACAGCGAGGTCATGCTCGGCACGCTGGCGCGTGAAGGGTACCGGATCACGCCCGACAAGGAATCGGCCGACGTCATCGTGGTCAACACGTGCGGGTTCATCGATACCGCCAAGCAGGAGTCGATCGACACGATCCTGGAAATGGCCCGCCTCAAGGAAGTGGGCCGTTGCCGCCGGCTCGTGGTCGCCGGCTGTCTGGCCGAACGCTATCGGGACGAAATCCGCAAGGAGATACCCGAGATCGACTTCGCGTTCGGACCGGACGAACTGGGCCGGATCCTGGAAGCCGTCCGGACCGGCCCCGGCGCCACAACGCCTGTCCAGATCGACGCCCTCTACACGTCGCGCGAAGTCCCCACGATCCCCCGGATGCAGATCACGCCGCGGCACATGGCCTATCTCAAGATATCCGAGGGATGCGATCACGCCTGTTCTTTCTGTGCCATCCCGGGGTTTCGCGGGCGTTTCCGAAGTCGGACTCC
>CAZTTI010000185.1:0-3062 GCA_964615925.1 uncultured Solibacteraceae bacterium | reverse complement strand
CGCCGTCGTGGCGGCCGCAGAAGGCCTTGATACCCGCCGCCGAGTTCATGTACGTGATCGGGATGATGGTCTCCGACGTTGCTTCAGCCAATTCCTCCCAGCACGTTTCCACCTGATCGAGCGCGGCCATGTCGGCCATCGAGCATCCGGCGTTCAGGTCGGGAAGGATGACCTTCTGATAAGGAGCGCTCAGGATATCCGCGCTCTCGGCCATGAAATGAACGCCGCAGAACAGAATGAACTCGGCGTCCTTCTGTTCCGACGCCCACTGGGCGAGCTTGAAGGAGTCCCCGCGCAGGTCGGCGAACTTGATGACCTCGTCCCGCTGGTAGTGGTGTCCGAGAACGACCAGGCGCTTCCCCAGGCGTTCGCGCAGTTCCGCGATCTTGCGATCGGTTTCGTCTTCACTGAGCCGAGTCAGTCGCTCGGGCAGCAAGGCCTGGAACATCAATTCTTCGCCCCTGTGAGATATTGCGCCATCGGAACGCCGCAGGTCGAACGGTCAAACGAGCCCGTATTCAGCAAAAGGGCCCAGAGGGCCCTTTCCCGGAGTCCGCTTAATTCCCTGACTGTGTTTACTTTACTGATGGCCATCAAGGGTGTCAACCGTCGGGCCGGGGCTCGCTTGACGGGCTCGGCGGTGAACACGTAGACTCTGGTCGGAATCGATAATCTCTCTTAAATCGTTGAGGAGCAGAGCCTTCATGGCCCAGGACCCGTCAGTCGAGAAATGGCCGTCTTACACCATGGTCGAACCGCGGATGCGGAAGATCTACTTCCGGTTCTACCAGGAAACTTACAAGAAGTCGGTGTTGGACCGGAAGACAAAGGAACTGGTCGCCATTGCCGCGTCGCTGGCGACGCACTGCGAAGGTTGCCTCGAAGGCCATATCAAGAAGGCCCTGAGGTACGGGGCCACGCACGAGGAGTTGAGCGAAACCATCGCAATCACCATGGGCGTCAACGCCGCCGCCATTGTCGACCTGACCGACAAGGCCGCGGAATCGTTGAGGATCCGGCACTTCGAAGAGGGCGATGCGAGCCCGAACGATTCCAAGGACGATGAATAGACCGATCATGTCCAGGATTCCGGCGCTTCTCCTCGTGACCGCCGTTCTGACGGTATTGTTCACCACCTTGGCGCTGGCTCAGCGCGGACGAGGGTTCGGCGACCGCGACGTCATCCCGGAAGGATCACGCGTCCAATACCGGTCGTTCCAGAGCGAGGTCCTCGACCGCGAGATTCCCTACGCCCTCTACCGGCCGCCTTCCTACGAAACGACGACGCGCGATTACCCGGTGCTCTTCTTCCTCCACGGTGCGAACGAAAACGAACGCCGGTGGTCGACGCGCGGGCTGACCGACATCATGCTCGACCGGATGGTGGCTGAGGGCGAGATCGGCGAATTCATAGTGGCAATCCCGTTCGCCGAGAACAGCTTCTACACCAACTCGGTGTCGGGCGAACTCTGGGAAGACATGCTCCTCGTCGAGTTCATTTCCATGATCGAGGACGAAAACCGGGCCCTCGGCACGCGGGCCGGACGGGCGATCAGCGGGATCTCCATGGGAGGATACGGGGCGCTCAAGATCGCGATGCGGCGCCCGGACCTGTTCAACGCCGTCAGCGCGCACAGCGCGATGCTGATCGACGATCTGGAAAGCGTTTCCATCAACCCCCGCGCCGAGCAACTGTACAACCTCCTGTTCGACCGGATCTTCGGCATTTCCGGAACGATGGAGGTGTGGGACGCAAACAACCCGCTGCGCATGGCGGCCGAATCCGATTCGATTGACGACCTGGCGATCTACTTCGACTGCGGGACCGAGGACGAGTACGGGTTCTTCGACGGGGCCCGGAGGCTCCACGAGATTCTGGACGAACGCGGGATCGAGCACGAGTTCCACCTGTACCCGGGAACCCACGGTTGGGATTACGCCCGCGAACACACGCCGGCGTCGCTCGCCTTCCACTGGGAACACTTCAGCGGAGGGTAGAGGTCCGTTACACTCGGACCGTGAGCCGGCCGGTTCCATTCGAGTTCACGTCGATCCGGGTCGACACCGCCCGTGATGCGGAATCGATTCGCGCCCGGCTCCCGGCTCAAAACGGCGTGTTTCGGATATTCGACGTCCACGGCCGGCTGATCCTGCTCGACAAGACCCACCACCTCGCCCAACGGATCGAACGTTTCTTCGCCGGCGACGAGGTCAGCCGGAACCTCGACCTTCGTGAAATCACCGGCCGGATCGAGTTCTGCCGAACGGATTCGGCGTTCGAGACGCTGTACCTCCTGCACAACGAAAGGCGGCGGTGGTTTCCCGCGACGTACCGCAAGATGAAGACGTTTCCGCTGGTGCGCTTGCTCGAGGTCGATCCGAACCTGCGTTTTCCCCGGCTCGAAATCGTGAGGCGGGTCCTGCCCGGCCGGTGGACGTTCGGCCCGTTCCGATCCAAATCGGAGTTGGACAAGCTGAAGTCTGATCTCGAACGAACTTTCCGGCTCCGTCCCTGCGATTACGACATCCGGGGGGATGACCCCTATCCCGACTGCATCTACTTCCAGATGCGGACCTGCTCGAAGCCCTGCAACGCCGATATCGACCGCGACACCTACATGGCCGATGTCCACGCGGCCATGGACTTCATCGAAGGCCGCGAAGGCCGGCTACTGGCCGAACTCGACGATTCGATCGGCCAGCTCTCCGAAGAGTTGCGATTCGAGGAGGCCTCCGAAGTCCGGAAGCGCGCCGGGCGCATCCGTGAGGCCCGGAGATCGCACCGGGCGACCCATTTCCGCATCGAGGACTTCCACGCCATCGTGCTCCTGAATTCGGGTTCGGTCCGGACGCACAAGGTCGCGCGGGTCCGCGGTGGAAGAATCGACGGGATCGAGGAGCACGAGTCCCGGACGATGGCCGACACTCTCGCGGCCGCGATCGGGAGTCCGGCGCCGGAGAACGTCGAAGGGGACCGCTACGAGGATTTCTGCCTCGTGGCGCGATTCATGTTCCGGCCGCTCGAGTCCGTCCAGGTTTTTCCGTACCGCGCCGAGACATGG
>CAZTTI010000184.1:0-3293 GCA_964615925.1 uncultured Solibacteraceae bacterium | reverse complement strand
CGCTCGATCTCCACACCCTGCCGCGCGTAAATCTCCGATTGCCGGTACAGCGGCAGATGGTCGCCATATTTGGAGACCAGCACATGCGCCAGCAGGCCGGGACCAGCCAGGCCGCGCGCAATCGGCCGGTGCGAGGCCGGTTGCTGGACGATCCGGTCGCATCGCGTGCAACTCATCTTCGGCCGCACCGTCCGGAGGACCTTAAACACACCCGGAACGTACTCCAACATCTCGGAGACGTCTTCGCCCAACCGGTTCAGCGTCCCGCCGCAATCCGGACAGCACGTCTCGTCGGGTTCCAGCCGTGTGGTTTCCCGGGGCAGGTGCGGAGAGAGCGGACCGCGGGCGGGGCGCTTCGACACGGGCGACTCGGACTCGACTGGAGGTTCCGGACGCGGATACGGATCGGCGGCTTCCAGTTCTTCCAGCTGCAACTCGAGCTGTTCGATCTGCCGGCCCAGCTTCTCCGACTTCCGGCCAAACTGCATCCGCTGCAGTTTCGCGATCAGCAGTTTCAGATTCCGGATCTCGGTTTCGCGCGAAGTCAGCTCGGCGTACTGCTCCCGAACTAGTCTCTTCAGAGCTTCGGCATCGAGCGTGTTCAGGTCAGGAAGCGCGGTCGCCGTCGTCACACTTCGAACGATGCCACAGCCTGTGGACGGGACTGGTCTTTACACCGCGATCGCGGGTCTCTGTGTACGCACTGGTCTCCGCCAGTCGATGCCTTCCAGCAGCATCGACAACTGCGCACGGCTCAGGACCACGGTTCCACTTTCCGCCTGCGGCCACACGAACCGGCCGTGTTCCAGTCGTTTCGCGAACAGGCACAGCCCGTCGCCGTCCCACCAGAGCACTTTGATCAGGTCGCCCCGCCGACCGCGAAACACGAACACATGGCCGGAAAACGGATCGCGTTCCAAGACGGTCTGGACCGCCGCGCTCAGACCCGTGAATCCTTTGCGCATATCAGTCACGCCCGCGGCGATCCAGATGCGGGTTCCGCCCGGCAACCCAATCATCGGCGCAAGACTTCCAGCGCTGCACGCACGCAGGCCGGGTCGTCGGCGCCTTGGATCCGGAGCCGGGCGTGTCCCAGGTCGATGTCGATGATTCCGGTGACTGCTGCAGCCCGTTTGACCGACGGCCGGCCTCGCTTCTTCGGTGCGTTGTTCACACGGACCGGCAGCAACGCGTTCTCTCCGCCGTCCACCTCGAGCTGGCCTTCCCGGTAGAGCTTCCGCCACGCGAACACCTGGTTCGCGTTCACTCCGTGTGCCCGCGCTACCACGGCCACAGACGTTCCTGATTGCATCGTCTCTTCGACGATCCGGCGCCGCTCTGCCTTTGATCGCCGCCGCGACTTCTTCCTCCCGGTCCGATTCGTTTCCATCGGCCGAGCATGCCTCGTCCCCGCCGCTTCAGCTACACGGTGAGCTCCGACTTTCAATTACCCACAAATCCGCGTGATCTGGCCCTGATATGGGCTTCGTATTCATTCAGATAGAGCCATTGAGCTCGGTCTGCGCCACAGCGCAGAGGAAACTCCATGGCGTCGTGGGTCGAGGGCGAATTGGCGGGGTGCGAGTTTGGGGACGCGCGGTTGGAGAAACGATTCGTGAAGCTGGTGGAACAGTTGTCGGAAGGGGTCGGCGAAACGATTCCGATGGCGTGCCAGGACTGGGCGAACACGAAGGCCGCATACCGATTCCTGTCCAACGAGCGGGTGAACGAGCAGAAGGTGCTCTCCGGACACTTTCGGTCGACGCGGGACCGGTTCCGGGCGACGGACGGCGTCGTTCTGGTTCTGCACGACACGACAGGCCTGACCTTCCAACGGGAGAATCCCGAGTCGATCGGCATCACGAAAAAGATCGCCGGCCGGAAGGACGAGACGGGACGCCCCCGAATGTACACGCTGTGCGGGATCCTCATGCACTCCAGTCTGGCCATCACGCCGGAGGGATTGCCCCTGGGGCTCTCGGCGGTGAAGTTCTGGACGCGGACGAAGTTCAAGGGAACGAACGCCCTCAAGAAGACGATCAACCCGACCCGCGTTCCGATCGAGGAAAAGGAAAGTGTCCGCTGGATCGACAACATCGTGGAGACGACGGAGTTGCTGGGCGATCCAGGCCGGTGCGTCCACATCGGCGATCGCGAAAGTGACATCTACGAGCTGTTCTGCATGGCCCGGGCTTACGAGACGCACTTCTTGGTGCGCACGTGCGTCGACCGGCTCGCCGGAGATGGAACGTTCACAGTCGCGGACGCGATGTCTGAAGTGCGGGTCAAAGGCGTGCACCGCATTGCGGTGCGGAACCGGACGGGCAAACCTTCGGAGGCACGTTTGGAAATCCGTTACCGTCGCATCCGCGTGTGGCCGCCGGTGGCCAAGCAGAAGGAGTATCCGGACCTGATGTTGACGGTGATCCACGCGCAGGAACGGGACCATCCGAAAGACCGGGAGCGAATCGACTGGAAACTGATCACGGACCTGCCGGTGGCCTCCCCCGCTCAGGCCATCGAAAAGCTCGAATGGTATGCCTCGCGCTGGAAGATCGAAACCTTCCACAAGATCCTGAAGTCCGGCTGCAAGGCCGAGGACTCACGGCTCCGAACCGCGGAGCGCCTCGTGAATCTGATCGCCGTCTTTTGCATTCTCAGTTGGAGAATCTTCTGGATGACGATGCTGAACCGTTCCAGTTCAGGCATGCCCTCCGCGGCTGTATTTTCCAAGGTCGAACGCCGCATTCTCGACAATCTCGTCCCAGACCGGACGTCCGGCCCCACCGGGAAGTCGCTCTCGACCTACATCACGAAGCTCGCCAGACTCGGCGGCTATCTCGCCAGAGCCAGCGACCCGCCGCCTGGAAACATCGTCATGTGGCGCGGGCTCAAACGGCTCACCAACATCGAACTCGGATTCAATATGGCCGCCGTTGTGGGTAATTGAAAGGAGCTCCGAACGCTTACCTTTAGTCAGCGATAAGAGTAAATCTGCAATCAGCAGGTCTTGCTCATCGTCGATATTGATCGAGCGCGACTTTGGCATGACATAGGGACGGCAGTTCGGACCGATCAGCATGCCGCGCTCGATCTGTAACCCTCGACGATACGCATAGATAGCCCCGTTACGATGGTATAGCGCTTCTCGACGTCGGTCGATACCTATCGAAAGTCGTACGGGATACCGGGATCACCAATCTCACGGCTATCGCTCTCTGCCGGGTCGTGGGGCAGATCGGGACAGTTCACGACCAGGGCGGGGCCCTCGCTGATACATGCGAATGCATGCC
>CAZTTI010000183.1:0-2599 GCA_964615925.1 uncultured Solibacteraceae bacterium | reverse complement strand
TTTGCTCGAGAGAGCCGGGTACGCCGTCGAACTCGCGAACCGTGTCTGCTGCGGCCGCCCCATGATATCGAAGGGCCTCGCCGAAACGGCGCGCGCCCAGGCGTCCGCAAACGTCATCGAGCTTTATCGATGGGTGAGTCGCGGATACGCGATCGTCGGTTGCGAGCCGAGCTGCATGTTGACGTTTCGCGACGAGTACCGCGACCTTATCGGGGGGACCGAAGTCGACACCGTAGCGGCCAACACCTTCCTTCTCGAGGAGTTCATCGCCAGGGAAACCGACGCCGGACGGTGGAAGCTCGCGTATACGCGAGAGCGAAGGAAAGCTCTCTTGCACACCCACTGCCACGAGAAGGCGCTTGTCGGAAGCGAACCTCTGATCCGCGCCCTCGAACAGGCCTATGACGTGGAGGAACTCGATTCTGGATGCTGTGGAATGGCGGGATCCTTCGGCTACGAGAAGGAGCACTACGACGTTTCGCGCCGCGCGGGGGAAAGACAACTCCTTCCGCGCGTCCGCGGCGACGACGATTCGGTCGTCATCGCTCCCGGCGTTTCATGCCGCCAGCAAATTGCCGACCTCGCCGGACGACGGGCTTTGCACCCGGCCGAAGCCTTGCTCGATGCGGCCGTTGCCGCGCTCGAGGGGTAGGACGTGCTCCGGAGTCACATCGAAGGCCGGGAACGCCGGTGGCACAACCGCGACACGAATCGTCATCCGCGGCCGTTCGACTGGGGGCTCGAGCACGTCGGTCTCGAACCGACAGACGACCCTCGGTCCGCGATCGCGCGATTCTCGGAAGGCGCCCTTGCCGCGAGCGAAGATTTCTTTACGCCACCACCCGTACACGACTACGAGTTCGACGGATTCCATCTGACATTTCCAAGCCCCCTGGAATCCCCGGATCCGGAGAACGACGTGGTTCGTGCGCGTTACTTCCCCGGCGGGGGGCGTCTGGCCGTCATCGTGCTGCCGCAATGGAATGCACAATACGCGAGCCACGTCGGCCTGTGCAGGATCCTGCAGCGGTTCGGTGTGTCGACCCTGCGGATGAGCCTCCCGTATCACGACGCGCGCCGCCCCCGTCACATGGAACGAGCCGAAGGCCTGGTCGGTCCGAACATCGGGCAGACGTTGGCGACCAACCGGCAGGCCATCATGGAGGTCCGGCTCGCCGCCGACTGGCTCGACCGAAGGGGCTACTCCCGGCTGGGCGTCCTCGGCACCAGCATCGGATCTTCGGTCGGCTTCCTTGCCATGGCGCACGACCCCCGGCTGAAGTACAACGCGTTCATCCATGTCTCGTCCATGTTTGCCGATGTCGTGTGGATGGGGCTTTCGACCTCGCATTTGAGGAAGTCGCTGGAATCGGAAGTAGGTCTCGAGGAACTGCGGCGATTATGGGCGCCGATCAGCCCGATGCCGTTCGTTCCCCGCCTCGCGGGGAGCCGCAATCCGATGCTCGTCATCGCGGGAAAGTACGATCTCACGTTCCCCTACGAACTCTCGTTGCGGACCATGGGAGAGTTCGAGGATCACGACATCGGCTTCGAACGCCTGGTCCTGCCATGCGGCCATTACACGATGGCAATGTTCCCGTTCCGCGAGATCGTGGGGTTCCGCGTGGTCCGGTTCTTTCGGCGGTACCGCGACTGACCCTACTCGTCGGTGTGCTCCGACTCCACCCGGTGCTTCTTCTTGCAGGCTTCGCAAACCCAATAGTGCCGACCGTCGATGAAGGCATGGTAGTGGGTGCCTTTTCCGTCGTCTTCCTTACATAGATCGCACTTCACGGAACAATTCTACCCCGGATTTCAGTCGTGCGCGTCCGGGTCATCGGCTTCGTCGAGGAATACCGATGGCATTCCGGTTTCGAGCAACGATCGCTCTTCCAGGGACTTCGGCTCGAGCTGGTCCATCGCCGTATTCAGCACAACGATGTCCACGCGCCGGTTCAGCCCCCGTCCTTCGGACGTATCGTTGCTGGCGACGGGCCGGATCTCTCCGTATGCACCGACCGACAGGCGGCTCGGCGGGACTTCGCCGGTTGCGATCATGTACTGAAGGACATTGGTTGCCCGCGTCGTGGACAACTCCCAGTTGGACGGGAACCGGGCCGTGCGGATCGGAACGTTGTCGGTATGGCCCTCGATGCGGACGTCGTAGGGCAACTCCATCACTTTCGAAATGATGTCGTCCAGGATGGGAAACCCGCCCTCGCTGATCTCAGCGGAACCGGAAGCGAAAAATCCCGCCTCCGCGAGGCTGATCGTGAGCCCGCGCTCGTCCACATTCAGCCGCACCGCGCCGTCTTCGATCTGTTCCCCGAGCGCGGCCGCGAGTTGCTGTTCGGCTTCCTGGATCGAATCGAGAGAACCGGACTCGGTCGCCACGAGGTGTGTTCCCGAAAACGCGCCGCTCGTGTTGCCGACGATGCCGACCGAATCGGAGACGCCGTTTCCATCCGCCAGGGAGAAGGCCTTCCCTCCGGGCGTAAAGATCGCGAGCTCGGAGAAGGCCACCTGCACGGCATGGGCCACCTGACCGGCCTTTTGCTCGTCGGCGTTCGAGGCGGCGAACATGACGACGAAAAACGCG
>CAZTTI010000182.1:0-4415 GCA_964615925.1 uncultured Solibacteraceae bacterium | reverse complement strand
CCAGGTCCAGGGCGAGGTTGAGGGGTGTCTGTCCCCCGAACTGCACGATGACGCCCGTGGGCTTCTCGTGCTCGACGACGTGGAGCACGTCTTCCAGGGTAAGCGGCTCGAAGTAGAGACGATCGGAGGTGTCGTAGTCGGTCGACACGGTCTCGGGATTGCAATTGACCATGATGGTCTCGTACCCGTCTTCCTTGAGCGCGAACGACGCGTGGCAGCAGCAGTAGTCGAACTCGATTCCCTGCCCGATCCGGTTCGGGCCACTCCCCAGGATGATGACCTTCTTGTTCGCGGTCGGCTCGGCCTCGTCCTCCACCTCGTAAGTCGAATACATGTACGGCGTGAACGATTCGAACTCGGCCGCACAGGTGTCCACTCGCTTGTAGACGGGCCGCAGCGCGGACGACCGCCGGTGCCGGGCGATTGCCTCGGTGTCCGTCCCGAGCAGGCGCGCCAGCCGCTTGTCGGAGAACCCGCTGCGCTTGGCTTCGCGAACCAGCTCCGCGGGAATCGGCTTCCCTTTCTCCTCGGAAAGGCGGATGTCGAGGTCGGCAATCGCCTTGAGCTCATTCAGGAACCACGGATCGATCGCCGTCAGCGCCTGTACCTCCGCGACCGGCATGCCGTTCGTCAGAGCGTGAATGACGTAATACAGGCGCTCCGGATTGGGCGTTCGGAGGTTGTGCCGCACCTTGTTGGGGTCCACCCGCTCGGAGCCGGGCCTGCCGCCGATCTCCAGCGACCGGACTCCTTTCAACAAGGCTTCCCTGAAGGTCCGGCCGATGGCCATGACCTCTCCGACCGACCGCATCTGGGTTCCGAGCACCGGCTGGGCCTCCCGGAACTTCTCGAACGCCCACTTCGGGATCTTGACCACGACGTAGTCGAGAACCGGTTCGAACGACGCCGGGGTCTTCTTCGTGATGTCGTTGGGAATTTCGTCCAGCGTGTATCCGACGGCAAGCTTCGCGGCGATCTTGGCGATTGGGAACCCCGTTGCCTTCGAAGCCAGCGCCGAACTCCGGGAAACTCGAGGGTTCATCTCGATGACCACGACCCGGCCGTCCACCGGATTCACGCCAAACTGGATGTTCGACCCCCCGGTCTCGACACCGACCTTCCGAATGACCTTCACCGACGCATCCCGCAAACGCTGGTACTCCCGATCGGTCAACGTCTGGGCCGGCGCAACGGTGATCGAATCTCCCGTGTGGACGCCCATCGGATCGAAGTTCTCGATCGAGCAGATGATGACGACATTGTCCTGGAGGTCGCGCATGACCTCGAGCTCGAATTCCTTCCAGCCGAGGACGGATTGTTCGATCAGCACCTGGTGCATCGGGCTGAGGTCCAATCCGCGTTGCACGGTCTCGGCGTATTCCTCGCTGTTGAACGCGATGCCTCCTCCCGTTCCGCCGAGCGTGAACGACGGGCGGATCACGGCCGGGAACCCGATCTTCTCGATCACGCGTTCGGCCTCCCGCATATTGCCCACGACGGCGCTCTCGGGAACGTCGAGCCCGATCTCTTCCATGGCCTGCTTGAAACGCAGCCGGTCCTCGGCCACTTTCACCGCGTTCAGCTTTGCCCCGATCATCTCGACGTTGTACTTCTCGAGCACGCCGCTCTCGGCCAGTTCGACGGCGATGTTCAGAGCCGTCTGCCCTCCCACGGTGGGGAGTATCGCGTCGGGCTTTTCGCGGGCGATTACCTGGGCGACGAACTCCGCGGTCAACGGCTCGACATAGGTCCGTTCCGCCAGTTCCGGATCGGTCATGATCGTCGCCGGATTGGAGTTGACCAGGACGACCTCGTATCCCTCCTCGCGCAGCGCCTTGCACGCCTGCGTGCCCGAATAGTCGAACTCGCAGGCCTGGCCAATGATGATGGGCCCCGAACCGACGATCAGGATCTTGGAGATATCAGTGCGTCTTGGCATCGCGCATCAAGTCGAAGAACTGCTTGAACAGGTAGTAGGAATCGTGCGGGCCCGGTGAGGCCTCGGGGTGATATTGGACGCTGAACGCCGGCAGGCTCCGGTGCTCGAGTCCTTCGACCGTATGGTCATTCAGGTTGAGGTGCGTGATCCGGATCTGGCCCGCGTCCAGGCTGTCCGCATCAACGGCGAAACCGTGGTTCTGCGCCGTGATCTCCACCTTCCCGGTCGCGATGTGCTGGACCGGCTGGTTCGCCCCGTGGTGGCCGAACTTCAGCTTGAACGTCTTTCCTCCGAGGGCGAGGCCCATGATCTGGTGACCGAGACAGATGCCGAACACGGGTTTTCGCCCCAGCAGGTCGCGGACGTTCCGGATGGCGTATTCGACCGCCTCCGGATCCCCGGGGCCGTTCGAGAGGAACACGCCGTCCGGGTCGAGCGCCAGCACATCGGACGCGGGCGTCGACGCGGGAACGACGGTGACCTCCGCGCCGAGAGAAGTGAGGTCCCGCAGGATGTTCGACTTGATTCCGAAGTCGTATGCCACGACGCGGAACAGGGACCCTCCATGATCGGGGAGATCGGAGAAGACGTCGGAAAACTCCAGGAAGTCCATCTTGTCGCGGGCCGCCTGGTATCGGCTCTGGGTCGTCACCTCGCGGACGAGGTCCTGCCCGGCCATCTCCGGAGCCGAACGGGCCTTCGCGAGCAGCGCGTCGACGTCGTGATCGACGAGCGAAACCACCGCCCGCATCGCGCCCTTCTCCCGGATGTGCCGTACCAACGCACGCGTGTCGATTTCGGAGATCGCCGGGATGCGGTGCTCGCGAAGGTAGGACTCGAGCGAATCGCTCGTGCGCCAGTTGCTGGGCTCGGCCGTCATGTGCCGGACGACGAACGCCCGGAGGAACGGTTGGCGGGATTCGGCGTCTTCGACGTTGACCCCGGTGTTGCCGATGAGGGGGTACGTCATCGTCACGATTTGCCCGGCATACGACGGATCGGTCAGGATTTCCTGGTAGCCGGACATCGACGTATTGAAAACGACTTCGCCGATCGCCTCACCCTCGAAACCATGGCCCGCGCCGCGAAAAACGCGGCCGTCCTCGAGGAGCAGTGTCGCTTTCATCAATCGATGGCGCCCATCTTGGTCACCGGCCAATAGCGGAAAACCGCTTTGCCGTAGATGTTTTCACGGGGAACCAGGCCCCAGGTCCGGCTGTCGCTGGACTGGCTGCGATGGTCTCCGAGCACGAAGTAGTGGCCGGGTTCGACCACGACGGCCTGGAAGGACTCGTGGTCCATGTATTCGGGAGGAACATACGGTTCTTCGAACAAGAGTCCGTTGACGAGGACCCGGCCGTCCCGGAGCTCGACGACGTCGCCGGGAACGCCGATCACCCGCTTGATGTAGGAAGTCGCCCGGTCGAGCGGGTACCAGAACACGACGATGTCTCCCCGTTCGATCTCCTCGACGCGGTATCGGAACTTGTTGACGAAGATCCGCTCCTGGTCGGTCAATTCAGGCGCCATGCTGACGCCTTCCACCTTCACCGGCTGATAGAAGAAGACGACGATGATCACGGCGCCGCCGACAGCGACGACCACGTCCCTCAGCCACCGGCCGAGATCGCGCCAGATCGTGGGGTGTCCCCCCGCCAACGTGACGGATTCGTCCGCTCCTGAGGCCGGAGAGGGGCCGAGAGCCGCATCCGGGGTTTTGTCTGGATCCTGAATGTTCATGATTTCGCGGGCAAGAAAGTCATTTTAATGGATTGGACGGTGAAGAGAAAGAGGGGGAGCAGGCGACTTAGCGGTTCACCCGGTCAGCGCCACAGCGTGAATCGCTGGGAGACGGCAAAAACCGCTCCCACGCGATGATCGTGCTCGGTCAGCCCGGCCGTCACGGCGGCCGCCCACTCCATTCCCGCCATGTCCCACCGCAGCCCGGCGCGCGCCTCCCCCCGGTCTTCCCCGCCAAGGGTGGGGTTCGACTGCGGGTTGTACCGCCCGCTGACCTCGGCCACCAGCCGGACGCGGGTCGAGACATCGACGACGGACGCCAGCCCGTAGGTCATGACGTCCTGCTGGGCCGCGGCGCGTTCGGCATCGTCGAGCACGCCGAGGCCGATCTTCCCGTGCACGTAGGCGGGCCCGAAAGACTTCCCAACCAGGATGTCGGCGAAAAAATGCGTGCCGTCGGTCCCGAGGCCGTCTTCGTTGCTCGCGTTGGGCAGGATCACCAGGGCCTGGAAGCTCGTGTCGGGCCGCCTTCCGGATTCCTCGAGGATCCGGATCTTGGTCGAGACCTCCCCGTCGCCCCAATCGGCCCTGAAGCCCGTGTTTGCCCCCGTCAACCAGACGTTGTTCCTCAATGTCCCGCGCAACTGGAAGTCGGCCCGGCCGAATCCGAACAGGGCGCCGCCGGACAGGATCGAGAGTTGGTTGCCCTCGAGGCCCGTCACCGGGAAGCGGGCGC
>CAZTTI010000181.1:0-3113 GCA_964615925.1 uncultured Solibacteraceae bacterium | reverse complement strand
CCGGCATTTCGTGCAGAGGGACGATACCTGGATGTTCTCCTCGATCAGGCCGGCTTCGATGAGCTGAAGTCGGTTGGCCTTGCCGAGGTCGAGGTGGGGCTTTTCTCGATCGGGATACCGGACGACGATCTCCGGCCATTGGAACCACTCGACGACTTCCTCGCCGACTTCCATACAGCAGGGCCCGATGTGCGGGCCGATCGACGCGCAGAGGTTTTCCGGGGACACGCCGGCTTTTTCGACGATCAGGTCGACAACCTTTCGGACAACGCCTTCCGACGTGCCGCGCCAGCCGGCGTGGGCCGCTCCGATCCCCTTGCCGTGCTTCTCCGCGAGCAGAATCGGGATGCAGTCGGCGGTCCGGATCGCGAGCGCGACACCCCCGAGACGCGTTGCTGATGCGTCGCCTTCGGGGACGGCATTCGCCTGTTTGTTCTCTTCCAACCAGTGGGCGATATTCGAGTGAATCTGCTTCAGGTCGAAACGGGGCCAAGCCGCCAGGCCAACCGCGACCATGAATCGCTCGCGCCGATCGAGGGCGTCGGGCGAGTCCCCGCCCAGGTCGAGATCCGATGACCGGGCCCGGCGTGTCGAGTGGGCGTGGACGACGCCTGGAACCGCATCGAGTATTGGCGCCCGGAGAAACGTGATGTCCGCTTCCCGATAGGTGTGTAACATGGCCGCTTCGTCAGGGCTCGGGGAAAGGACGGCGTTCATTGGTCATCGGCATCGGCATCGACATCATCCAGAACGACAGGATCGCACACTCCCTGGAAAGATTTCCCGAACGCTTCGTCGCGCGGATCTTCACCGAAGGTGAAGCCGAATATTGCCGCTCGCGCGCGAATCCGGTGATTCATTACGCGGCACGGTTCGCCGCCAAGGAAGCGGCGTTCAAGGCACTGGGAACCGGTTGGGCAAGAGGCGTTCAATGGAAGGATGTGGAGGTCGAACGCCTCGCTTCGGGTCGGCCGATCCTGCACCTTCACGGAGCGGCCCTCAGCGAGGCACATTCGCTCGAGGCGACGCGCTTCTTCGTCTCGCTGACACACGACCAGCTCGTCTCGGCCGCGGTGGTCGTTCTCGAATCCGAGAACCGTTGAGCATCTCGTCGATCCTTTCCATGCCTCGCGGAGTCGGTCATACTAGCGCTCGGAGGAGCCGCCTTGAGAAACATCAAAACCTTTGTCATGTTGGCCGTGGGCGTGATCGCGACGTTCACTCTGATTTCCACCGTTGCCGCGCGGCAGGCGCGGACAGTCGATGCGGAGGTTCTCAGAACCGCCGGAACCGACCAGGACGCCCTTCCCGGCACCTGGCTCACCTACGGTCTGACGCAAAACGAACAGCGGTACAGCCGGCTGACCCAGATCGACGAATCGAACGTCGGCGAACTGGGCCTCGCCTGGTCGGCGTCGCTCGTCGCTCCGGGACACAGCGGCGGCACCGAGGGCACACCGCTGGTGTGGAACGACACGATTTACCAGCCCATGGACGACAGCGTCGTGTACGCCCTCGACGCGCGCACAGGCGAGCAGAAATGGATGTACGACGCCGAGATCGATCCCATCACGCGCAGCCATATGTGTTGCGGGACACACAACAAGGGGCTCGCGATCGCGGACGGCAAGATCATCCTGGCGGCCAATGACGCCCGGTTGATCGCGCTCGATGCCATCACCGGCGAAGAGGTGTGGGAGACCACCGTGGCCGACATCAACGAGTACTATTCGTTGACGATCGCGCCGCGCATCGCGGGCGACAAGGTGGTGATCGGGGTCGCGGGCGGCGAGTACTTCATCCGCGGGTTCTTCGCGGCGTACGACCTCGACGACGGGTCGCTCGCGTGGAAATTCCACACGGTTCCTCCCCCGCCGGGCGAGCCCTTCGAGGACGAGGCTCAGGAGGCTGCGGCCCGGACCTGGACCGGCGACTGGGCGAAATACGGCGGCGGCGGACCGGTGTGGGATGGCCTGGTGTACGACCCTGAGCTGAACCTGGTGATTGCCGGCACCGGCAACGCCGAGCCGTGGCCTCAGGAAATGCGCGGCATCCCCCAATCCGAGTGGGGCCAGTGGGACAACCTCTACACGTGCTCGATCGTGGCCGTGGATGCCGAAACCGGGGAGTTGAGGTGGTATTACCAGACGGTCCCCACCGACAGTTGGGATTTCGACTCCGTGGGCGGCTTCAACATGGCCGATATCGAGATCGACGGCCAGACACGCCAGGTCATCATGCAGGCGCCGAAGAACGGCGTGTTCTACGTCCTCGACCGCACGAACGGAGAGTTTATCTCGGCCGAGCCGTTCGTCCCGGTCAACTGGGTGACGGGCTTCGACGAGGAGAACAACGGCAAGCCCATCATCAATCCGGACGCTTATTATGACCAGACGATCTCGGTTGTGATCTATCCGGGTGGCGGCGGCGCGCACAACTGGGCGCCGATGTCCTACAACCCGGACACCGGTCTGGTCTACCTGCCCTACAGCGCCGGGAGCTACACCTTCACGGCGGCCGCGGAACCCGATCCGAACGCGGGCGGCGGCGCCCATGGCCTGGGCCGGGGTGGCGAGAACCGGGTGACCCCGATGCCAATCTGGGGCCCCGACAACGTGGGCCGCGGCGGGCTGCAGGCTCGCGATCCGAAGACCAATCAGATCGTGTGGGTGCAGCCGGGACGGGGCGCCGCGATCGGCGGAGGCACGATGACGACGGCCTCGAACCTCGTGTTGCAGGTGGCGGGTACTTCCTTCTACGCCTACGAGGCGGATACGGGAGAGGAACTTCTGGCGCTGCCGTTCAACCTCCCGGGCGGGGCTCCCCCGATCACCTATATGGTGGACGGCACACAGTACGTCGGGTTCGCGACGCGGACCCATTTCCTGGCGCTCGAGGTCGGTGGCACCGCGGACATGCCCGAGGCTCCTGCGGGCGGTGGACGAGGTGGCCGCGGTGGCGGTCGCGGCTGAGACGGCTGTTCTGCCGCGCTTGAGCGAGGATCGGGACAGCGACTGGCCCTTCCAACCGATCCAGCCGGTTCGACTGCTGGACCAGGAGATCCCGTATGACCAAATCAGGCAATAACTCCTTCGCCCTCGACGCCGGTCACG
>CAZTTI010000180.1:0-3113 GCA_964615925.1 uncultured Solibacteraceae bacterium | reverse complement strand
ATGACGCCGGCACCGGGGCGCTGGTCTGGCGCTTCTACACGGTCCCCGGACGCCCCGAAGACGGCTTCGAGAACGAGGCCATGGAAATGGCCGCGGCCACGTGGGACGAGAGGTTCTGGGAACTCGGCATCTACGGCGGGGCGCCGGTCTGGAACGGAATGGCGTACGACGCCGAGGCCGACCTCGTCTATGTCGGAACCGGACAACCCGCTCCCTGGAGCTCGGCTATCCGGGGCCCGGGCGATGCCCTGTTCACGAGTTCGATCGTGGCCGTGCGTGGAGCGACGGGACGTTACGTCTGGCACTACCAGCCGACACCCGGCGACGACTGGGACTACGACTCGATCGCCGACATCATGCTGGTCGACGTCGAAATCGACGGCCGCACGCGCAAGACCCTGATGCATGCGCCGAAAAACGGGTTCTTCTATGTTCTCGATCGTCACACCGGGGAGCTGATCTCGGCCGAGCCGTGGGTCACGGTGAGCTGGGCATCCGGAATCAATATGCAGACCGGTCGACCCGTGGTGAACCCGGAAGCCCGCTACGGGACAGAATCCGTCAGCGTTTTGCCTTGGATGGGCGGAGGCCACGTCTGGCCGCCGTGGTCCTACAGCCCTCAGACCGGCCTCGTCTACATCCCGAGCACGATCGGTCAGGCGGCCAATCTCGCCGCCGCCGAGGAGTTCGAGGCGAATCCCGGCGGGCTCAACATGGGAATCAATTTCGGCGGACGTGGCGGAGGACGCGGAGGCGCTGACGCCCCGGCCGGACTCGATCCGGACAATCCGGAAGTCGCCGGGGCCATTGCCGGTCCGCCGCCGCCTCCCATCATCGATCCGCCGGCGATCGGACCGCGGCGCCGGGAGTCGGGCAACATCCTGTCGGCGTGGGACCCCGTCCGCCAGACCGAAGCGTGGAGGGCCGAGAACGCGTCATCGGGATTCAACCAGGGCGGAACGCTGGCCACGGCCGGAAACCTCGTGTTCACCGTCGCCAACGGTTCGATGTTGCGGGTCTACCGCGCCGATACGGGAGAGAACCTCCTGGACCTTCCGCTGGGCGTGACCTCGGCCGGACCGCCGATGACGTTCATCGAGGACGGCGTGCAATACATCGCGGTGGCGGGCGGCCCCGCCCAGCAAGGAGGCGGACGCGGAGGCCGGGGCGCCGATGCCGGACCTCCCGAGCCGTCGCGGCTGCTGGCTTTGGCGCTGGACGGCACGACACCGCTGCCGGGCGTGCCCGAACCGGAAGAAGACGAAGACAACTAGCCCACACATCGAGAGGAAGACATGAAGAAGCTTGGATGGCGCGAAATCGCCGCGTCGTGTATTGTGCTGACGCTCCTCGGACCGTATGCGCTCGCTCAACAGGTCGTGGATCCGGGATTCGAGAGCGTCGGGCGCGGACGGCCGATGCTGGCCGACGCGGGCGAGTTCCCGAACGTCGGCGCCGGAGGCCGCGGCGGCTTTGCCGGAGGCGCCCCTCCGGGCGAATCCCCCACAGGCATCGAACCCCTCGAGGTGGATCTTTTCACAACCCAGGACTTCTATCAGGACCGGGAGCTCTGGAGCGATCCGCGTTACTTCCGGTGCAACAGTTCGGTGGCCATCGAGGAGTTGTGGACCGGGCGCGGCGGCCTGCTCGGCGACGACCCGCCTCGAACCGCCGCATGGGGCAACTGCGAGGCGGACTACCCGCGCGAGGCGATCGTCAGCCCCTACGAGTTCGACACGGCCCAGGCCCATTACGAGGCCCTGCTCGAGGAAGCACGCGAGCGCGGCGGCCCGACAGAACACACCTACGCGACGGTTCCCGGTGAATGGAACGGCCGTTACCGGGCACAGGGCCAGTCCTGGTTCAACATGTCGCGCGTGCAGATCCCGACCGTGCTGTCGGTGTTGACCGACGAGTACCAGACGCGTTTCGTCCAGGAGGCCTACCATCACGGCGTGACCAACCGCGCGATGTGGCCGTCGCAGTTCTGCTGGCCGGAGGGTTACCTGCGCCGCTGGCACGGGGCGGCGGTTCGCGATCACAGCATCATGGTGACGCCGGAGATGGTGCAGATCCTGACCGGCGTGGCGCGGAATTTCATCACGAGCATCCACATCGGACGCGAGTTCAACATGGACGGCACGGTCCCGCGCCTCGGCGCCGACGTGCCGCGCTGGTACGGAGAAACGATCGGCTTCTGGGACGGGGACACCCTCATCACCTGGACGTCGAACATCCAGGGCTGGAAAACCCATGCCGCGATCGAACATTCCAACCTGATGCAGGCGATCGAGATCTATGCCCCGATGGTTGACGAAAACGGAACGTTCGCTGGTCTCAACCACGAGTCGATCTTCTACGACCCGGAAGCTTTGGCCGAACCCGTTCGCATCGTCCGCAACTACGTCAAGGCCAGCGGTTTCGAGGAAGGCGATCCTTATGTTTTTGTCGAATGCCTGCAGACGATCTATCCGGTCGACGGCATCGGCACGCCGGTGTCGCCCGGCACGGTGATCGAATACGAAGTGCCCGACATGTACGGGCGCCCCTGGGCCTACCTCTGGGAGAAGTACTGGGAAGAGGGGATGGAGCGGCCGGCCGAAGAAGACATCTTCTCGTTCAATTGATTCGGAAGGGCCCGGCTACGGCTGGGCCCGTTCACTCAACTCGGTCCCGTCGGGAAGCGTCACGCGGACGAACTTCCCGATCTTCTCTCCGGTCCGCAGCGGGTTGACGATGACGGTCACCTGGTCGCCGGGCGAGAGCGTCGACCGCCGCCATCCGGCCCGGACCAGATACGTCGGCGCCGTCAGCTCGACCGACCACCGGCCGGTGATCTCGCCGTCACCCACCACATCCAGGTCGATCCAGGCGTGCGGGTTCATCCAGCGGAACTCCGACACGGTCCCGGGGAGCACGATCTGGGCGGACTGATCGAAAACCGCGGGAGAGTGGTGCGCGGCCAAAGGCACGGCGAACAAGAGCAGAACCCACGCGCTCACCCCAGATAATGCGCTTCTATCGGACGTTCTATCGAACTTGGGCATCGGACCTCGTGCTGCTCATGTAGTCGTTCAGATCGGGGAGACACTCGACCTCGCTGATGTCGATGT
>CAZTTI010000179.1:0-2704 GCA_964615925.1 uncultured Solibacteraceae bacterium | reverse complement strand
GCCCGGGGGCGGTCCGGAGACCGCGCTCGCCCAAGACGAACGGCGGCGCTTGCTCTGGAACGCGCTCGACACGCTTCCCGAAAAGGAACGCGCGGCCATCGTTCTGCGGGACCTCGAGGGACTCTCGACAAACGAAGTCGCCGAAGCGCTCGAGTCGTCGCCGGGCACCGTGCGGTCCCAGATCTCGAGCGCGAGGCTCAAGATTCGAAAGGCACTCGATCGATTGAAGGTCCGAACATGAACCACTGCAAACGATTCGAACCATTCCTGGCGCTCCACGTCGAAGGGGACCTGCCGACGGAGGAGTCCGCCGCGGTCGAACGGCACCTAGCCGAATGTGCGGATTGCCTGCGGGATCTGGCGGCTCTGGTAGAGAGCCAGTCGTTCTTCCTCGAAGTTCGCCGCGAAAGCGTTCCCGACGACGCGGCCCGCCACGTGCGCCGCCGCGTCCTCGACCGGATCGAGCAGAATCCGGGCCGCGTCCTCGGCTGGCCGGTCCGGATCGAGCGCGCGGTTCTCGCCGGCGTCCGGCGTCCGCTTGCTGTCGCGACGACGTGCGGTCTTGCACTCCTCGCGGCATGGGCATGGATGTCGGCGTCCGCGCCCGTGGGTGTCGACGAGCCGGTCGTCGTCGAGGCGCCGAATGTGGACGACGCGCCGGTCGAGGTTCGGCCCATGGTGGCTTTGGAGCCCGCTGTGGAACCGGAGGAAACTGTAGTTGTCGAAACAGAAGAGACGGGCCCCGCGGACCCTGGACAGCCCGCCGTTCCCGTGGCGATCGATTGGAATCCCGCTCCGGTGGAGATCGACATCCCCCCGCAACGCACGGTCAAGCTCGTGACCGACAACCCCAAGGTGATCATTTATTGGGTCCTCGACGAGGGCAACGAAGGAGGAGGCGCATGAAGGTTCGAAGGATGGCTAGACCGATCGCGGCGGCTTTGATGATCGCAGGTTTGTTCGGAATCCCGGCACACGCCCAGTCGATCACCCGCGTGTTCGAGTTGTCGCATGTCGAACCCATACAACTGGCTTCCACGTTGTCGCTCTTCGACGCGCAGGTTCAGGCGAACAACAACCTCCGCACGTTGACCGTTCGCGCCGACGCCACGGTGATGCCGGCCATCGAAGACGTTGTCTCCCGGCTCGATATCCTGCGGGTGGAGCGGGCGGCGGAAGTGACGGCCTACGTGTTGCGGGCCTCGGACCTGGGAGGCACGTCGGTCCCGGCGAGCCTCGATGTCGTGGTTGAGCAACTCCGGAACGTCTTCGCCTACTCGGGGTACGAGCTGATGGACACGCTCGTCGTTCGGGGCGTCGACGGAGGGGAACCCAGCGTGCAGGGAACGATCTCTCTGGATGTTACCGGGATTCCCAACCGTCCGGTGTTCTACAACTTCAGCGGGGAGTTCCGCGTCATTGAACCCGACGAAGGCCCGGATGCATTACGCATCGGCCACATGAGCTTCGGTTTCCGCATTCCGATCGTAAGCTCCACGGGTCCCGATACCGAGCAGTTTCAGTACATCGACACCGGCATCAACACCGACGTGGAGATTCCCGAAGGCAGCCAGATCGTCGTCGGCAAGGCAACCGTCGGCGACAGCGCGCTGATCCTGGTGATGACGGTGGAGTTCCTGAACTGAAGTTCTGATTGAGGGTGATCAGCTCGGGGAGAACTTCCGGCGATCTCTACCAGCGAGTAACCATGGAGCCGGGCGCTGGTTTGAAGGGGGGCCGCGCTCAGTCGGCGCGCAGCGGCGGAAGCGGCGATGCCACCGACAGGCGATATGCGGAAACCAGCGCCGGGACAGCCACCGCCGCGACGAGCAAGAGCGTCGTCACAAGATAGGGTGCAGGATCGAGTGGATCGATCTGCGCCAGCAGCGAGAGGAGCCGGACTCCTCCCCATGCGGCGACGAGGCCCAGCCCGAGTCCGACGGGGATGGGCCGAAGACCGGAAGCCGTGAGCAGCCGGATGACGTCGCCCGGCGCGGCGCCGAGCGCGACGCGGATCGCGACTTCCTTCCGGCGCAACCGGGTCGAATACGTCACCACTCCCGCGATCCCGGCGAGGGCGAGGACCAAGGCCACGACGCCGAGAACGACGAAGACCCGCCCGAGGGCGCGGTGTTCGGCATAGGCATAATCCTCGAGCTCAGCGGCGAGCGGCGCCACGCCGACGGCGCCGGCCGCGTCCTCGCGCAACATGGTCCGAAGCCGGGACGCGAAACCGCCCGTGTCTCCGTCGACGCGCACGACGAGTACGTTCCGGCCGGGGACGGGAGGGACCGCCAGCCGATAGAGCATCGGGTCTCGTGCGTTTCTCCCGTCCCTCGAAGCCGTGGACCGGTCGGCGACCACGGCGACCACGGCGGTCTCGTTTCCGTCGATCGACACGGGTGCTCCTTCCTCGAATCCTTCGGGGAGGAACTCCGTCGCGAACCTGTCTGAAACGACGACGGGTTCCGGGCCGAAGGGGGCGTCCGGTTCGATCTCCGAAGGGAGCGCGCCCGCGACGAGGGGAATCCCGATCGTTTCGAAGTAGCCGGCCGAAACGGTGTTGACGTAGACGCGTCGAGTCCGCCCGTTCCATCGGAACGTCTCCGAGCGCCCCGTCATCGGGATGTTTTCCGACCAGGCGACCGAACGGGCCCCCGGAAGCGCCCGGACGCTGTCGAGGACCGCTCGCCCGACTTCCGTG
>CAZTTI010000178.1:0-2769 GCA_964615925.1 uncultured Solibacteraceae bacterium | reverse complement strand
GGGGAATGTCGAGTGTGGGAGGGGTCTGGGCGCGAACGGCGGCGGCCGTCACCAGGATCAGGATCGCCGCGACGAAGACTCCTCTCGGCATCCGGCAAAGTGTAACTCAGTCCTGGCGCCGCCACACGAGGCGGAACGCATATTCCGCCGATCCGGACGAAGCGTCCTGGATGCGGACCACGGCCGTGAAGTCGTTCCCCTCCCACGGCACTTCGACCAGGTCGACACGGCCCCGGCCGCTCACGTCGGCGATAGCGAACTGGTCGAGCGGAGCCGAAGGGATCGGCTGGGAGAAGGCGAACCGCTCGCCGCTGGACCGTCGACCGGACAACACCTGCGACCGGACCTGATCGGAACGGATGTAGAGCGCCGTAACGCCATCGACCCGGCCCCGGAAGGAGAACTCACCCTCTTCGTCCCGGTCGTATTCTCGCGGATCCACGACGTTGGCCCGGACTGGATCGCCGCCGCGGTTTCCGGGAGGGCGGGAAGGATCTCCCGGGTTCCATGTCCACTCGAGGCGCACGTGGTACAACTCCGCCCCACGATCGCGGTCGTTGATTCGAAGAATGGCCGTGTAATCGTTGCCGGCCGCCGGTTCCTCGTAAAGCTCGACGCTTCCCCGTCCTGCGACCTTTTCCATGTTGAAGGTCCCGAAGCGGGCGCGCGGAATCGATTGACTGTAGTTCGATCCGGCATCCTGGAGCGGCGCCCCGCTCAGGGCCTGATACGTGACTTCATTTCCGCGGACGTAGACGAAGGCCTCGCCGTCGACGCGGAGGATGAGGTCGAATCTTCCGTTGGGTGATCGCGGATTGAAGTCCGCGTTCTGGAAAGCCGGCAGCACCTGGGCCTGGGCGGGGATTCCCGCCAGCAATGTGGCCATAAGCCAGAGAGTCTTCATGGTGTCCTCCGCTCTCGAGATTAGACTCTGAGGCCCGAAAACGGTCAACGGCAACGCGGCGCATTCGAAAAAAAGGCCCCGGACGATGCCGGGGCCTTTCGCAGTCGAACTCGGTCGAATTCTAGAAGTCGAGTCGCAAGTTCAGCGTGAACTGGCGCTCGCCGCTGGCGCTGGTGATCCGCCCGAAATCGTTCGAAAACGCGTTCACGTTCGGATTGCCCCATTGCGGCTTGTTGAGCACGTTGATCGCATCCATGCGTAGCGTGAACTCCAGACCTTCATTGATCTGGATCGCCTTGGACATCGCGACGTCGAGACCGACGCGCCCGGGGCCGGTGAGCCATCCTGTTCCCAGGGTGCCCGTCGTTCCCGGTTCCGGGCTGGTCAGGATCACGTTTCCGGACGAGTCGACGATCTGCCAGAGATCGTCGTGATTCTGCAGAGCGTCGGGATTCGATCCGTAGTATCCGAGCGTCGGCTGTGCTACGCGCGTATACCCGTCCAGGTATCCCACCGTGCCGTCCCCCACGACGACCTCACCGGTCGACTTGGGGAGACTGCCGACGAGGTTCGGCGTGGCGAGCGGGCTCTCGGCGGCCAGTGTCTGGAGTCCTCCGGCCGTAATCGTCAGCGGCGACCCCGTCCCGTAGCTGAAGATCGACGAGATCTGCCAGCCCTCGATGACCCGTGCGACGATCGATGGCGCGTTGGCCCCGATCAATCTTCCGGGTCCGAACGGCAGGCCCCAGACCGCGTGTGCATTGAACACATGGGCGCGGTGGAAACCCACGAGGGACTTCTGGAGATTCCGATTCGCAGGATCGCGTACAGCGAAGCTGAGGTCCTCGTTGTTCCGCGCGGCCGAAGTCGCACCGTTACTCAAGGTCTTGGACCAGGTATAGGTGAACTGACCGCTGAAGCCCTGGGAGAACCGCTTGGTCAACTGGGTCTGGAGCGAATGGTACGTCGAGTGGTCCCCGTTGTCGTAGTAGACCACCCCGTTGAACTGCGGGTTGATCTTCACGAGGTTTTCCGCGTATCCGTTGGTGCGCAGCAGTCCGCCGTATTGGCCGGTCCGCTGGTTGGTCTCGGTCATGAACTCGGCCAACCCGGCCACCTCGCCGTCAGCGATGAAGTCGTCGGTGAGCGTCCATTGCCGCAGGGCCGCCGACCCGGTGCATGTCGTTCCATTCACCGTGCCGCAGGTTCCGGGACCGAAGTTGATGCCGTTGAGCATGTCGTTGAACAGCGCCGAACTCCCCCCGGAGCGCGTCGTGTTGAACGCCTCGAGGAACGTCTCCCCCATACCCGTAGCAAAGATGTTGGGTTCGTTCAGGTTGCGGCCGCCCCAGAGCGACACACCCTGGGTCGCGATCCAGGCCACGCTGAGGTTGGTGTTGGGCGCGACCTCGGTCTCGATCGACAGGTTCATGTTCTGGATGTAGGGAACCCGCCGGTCTTCGGCGTAGACGTTCAGGTTGCAGCTCGCGCGGCAGCTGTTGTCCAGTTGGGTCGTCCCGTACGGCTCCGACGGCGATGGCGGGATCGGGAACTCGATCAGTGCCGCGTTGGGATTGGCCGTTCCCGGCAGCGCCGTGTAGGTCGTGGGGTTGGTGATGTTGCCCGCGGCCGAGCGGCCGGGATTGCCGCCCAGAAGGTTGGCCACGTCGAACAACGTCGGCGAACCCGAGTAGCTGATGCCGTAGCCCCCCGGACCACCGTCGCCCGGTCGATCCACGGCACGCGGTAGCTGAAGCCGATACTGGGCGCGAAGTTGTTCCAATCTTTCGGATGGACGGAAATGTCCGGATTCGGGCTGTTCTTGCCTACCGCAATGACTCGCGTCAACTCGCCGGTGCCCGTGA
>CAZTTI010000177.1:0-5642 GCA_964615925.1 uncultured Solibacteraceae bacterium | reverse complement strand
AGGTCAAGATGCCGGGAATGGCCAACATCTGGTGGATGCCGGTTCAGACGCGAACCGAGATGCTCAACACCGGGATCCGCAGCAACCTGGGGATCAAGGTCTTCGGCAACGACCTGGCCGGGATCGAGACTGTCGCGCTCGAAATCGAACGTGCTCTTGAGGACGTGGAGGGGACCCGCAGTGCTTTTGCCGACCGGGTCACCGGCGGATACTTCCTGGATTTCGACGTTAATCGCGCCGAGGCCGCCCGCTACGGCCTGACCGTCCAGAACGTCGAGGACATCATCGAGGTGGCTGTCGGCGGCAAGGATGTGTCCTACACGGTCGAAGGCCGGGAGCGGTATCCGATCAACGTACGCTATCTGCGGGAGCTCCGGGACGATCCCGCCCGTCTCGCTCAGGTCTACGTACCGACCCCCACCGGAGCCCAGGTGCCCATCTCCATGCTCGCCGACATCCGCTTCTCGACCGGGCCGCCCATGATCCGGGGCGAGAACGCGCAGCTCGTCGGATACGTGTTCGTGGACGTGGCGGACGCGGATTACGAAGGCTATGTGGAACGGGCACAGGCGGTCGTTGCCGATCAGGTGACGCTGCCGACGGGCTATCGCCTGGAATGGGCCGGGCAGTACCAGTATCTCCAGCGGATGAAGGACCGACTGAGGGTCGTCGTGCCTCTGACGCTGTTTCTGGTCTTCTTCCTGCTCTACATGAGCTTCAGGGACTGGAGGAAGACCGCGATCGTGCTGCTGGCCATCCCGTTCTCGCTCGTCGGCGCGGTCTGGCTCCTCTTCCTGCTCGATTACAACATGAGCGTGGCGGTCTGGGTCGGAATGATCGCCCTGGCCGGACTGGACGCGGAGACCGGATCGGTGATGCTCCTGTATCTCGATCTGGCCTACAAGAAGGCGAAAGGTACCGGCCGGATGCGGAACTTCGGCGATCTGAACACCGCCATTCACGAGGGCGCGGTCCGGCGGATCCGGCCCAAGGCCATGACCGTCGGGACAACCATGATTGGCCTGATGCCGATTCTCTGGGCCAGTTCCATGGACATCGGCGCGGACGTGATGAAACGCATCGCCGCTCCCATGGTCGGAGGTCTCGTGACGTCCTTTGTTCTCGAGCTGACGATCTACCCTGCGATCTTCGCGCTCTGGAAACGAGTCGGGATGGAAGGATGGTCCGCGCTGTGGCGGCCCGCGGTCCCGCCGGATTCAGGAGACAGCGCACTTGCCACTCTCTCGCCGGTCTGGAGGGGCGCCGGCTTCGTTTCGGTTCTTGTCCTGTCCGGCACCCTGGGGCTGGCATGGATGAACGGAACGGGAGGCGCCTTCGGGAGCGGAGCCGTCACCGGTGACGTGTTTCACCGGGAGAGCCGGGGCGGCGTCGAAGTCACCCTCCGGCATCCGGCGGGGGCGTTCAGCTCCGGTGCGAACCGGTTTGGAATCGAGCTGGTCGACATGGCAACAGGCGAGCCGGTTAGGGCATCCGGGGTTGGCCTGGACCTTTTCATGCCGGCGATGGGGGCGATGCAGGCGATGTCGGCAACGGCCGACGTCGTACCAGCCGGAGCTGGCCAGTGGAACGGCAGCATCGACGTTCCGATGGCCGGGGAGTGGCAGGTGACCGTCGACATCGAGGGACCGGAGGGGGCATCGGAGGTTCGCTTTCCGACGGTCGTCCGGTGAAGCGGCGAGTTCCGTATCCCCGCTTGCCAATGTGTACATGTTGATGTACATTTGATGCATGCCCGGATCGAAACGATACTCTATCGCCGAGGCCCGGTCCAGTCTTCCGACCATCGTGAACGAAGCCGAGAACGGCGTCGACGTGGAGTTGACGCGACGGGGGAAGCCTGTAGCTGCCTTGATCTCTCTCGAGAAGCTCGAACGCCTGCGCGGCGAACGCCCGCGCTTTGCCGACGCCTATCGCGACTTTGTCGCCAAGTACTCCCTGGACGAGGTCGGTCTCGACGAAGCGTTTGTCCGATCGCTTCGAGCGAAGGACACAGGCCGGGAAGTCGGTTTTTGAGCGTCGCATACCTTCTGGACACGAGCATCGTCTCGCTGCCGATATCGAAGACGCCCCATCCGGAAATCCTCGAGCGGTTGGACCGGCGCCAGCGAGAATGCGCGATCGCGGCACCCGTCTGGCACGAACTGACCTATGGTATCCGCAGGTTGCCCCGAGGCAGACGCCGCACGGCCTTGGATGCGTACATCCGGGAGGTCGTCCACGCGTCCTTTCCAATTCTTCCTTACGACGAAGCCGCGGCGGCTTGGCACGGCCAAGAGCGTGCCCGGCTCGATTCCCGAGGCCGTCCGGCGCCGTACGTCGATGGACAGATTGCGGCGATCGCCCACGTCAACGGGCTCGTTCTGGTCACCGCCAATGTCCGGGACTTCGCCGGCTTCGACAGGCTGAAGGTAGAAGACTGGTCGCAGCCGAAGCGCGGGCCACGAAGCCGGCACTCCCCCCAACAGTAGACGGGCTCCAATGGAGCGAGAACGAGTGGCCTTCAAAGCCCGTAGTTTTCCCGGTTCCGGCCCGGACATCAATTCACCAAACTACTTGAAGGGACGTTTAACGCTGATTGGTGAGAACCATGCGCCTGTGGGTGGCCTTGCCCGCCAGTGAATCCACCGGGCAATCCGAGTAGGGGAGAGACCTCATGCGAATTCAAACTATCGGTATCACTCTTATCGTGCTCTTGATGGCCATCGTCGCCTTCGACCGGACGGCGACGGGGCAGGAGCCGGACGAAGCCCACGCCGAGCATCATCCAGAGGAGGCTGAGGCACAAGTGGAGCCGGAACCCGCCGAAGCTTCGGGCATGATGGCGCGCTGCCGCCAGATGATGGCCGAACGCCAGGGGATGATGGAGCGGATGCGCGAAACGGAAACCCGCCTGAACAGCCTGCTCGCGGAAATGAACGCGGCCGAGGGAGACCAGAAGCTTGACCGGATGGCGGAAGTCGTCAACGAGATTGTTGCAAGGCTCGGCCCCATGCCGGGAGAAATGATGCGCATGCACCAAGAGATGATGTCTCACATGTCGGAAGCCATGGAAAGCGGCGAAGGCATGTGCCCCATGATGGGGATGATGGGCCAATAGTGCCGCGATGGGAACGACGGGTGGCGCCGGGCAAGAGAATCCGGAACAGGAATGAGCTGGCCGGGTTCCCGTGCGCCAGAGATACTGATTTCTGCGTCAACTCGTGCGACCGGGCTTCCAGGCGATCGCCAGGGATCCGCCCACGACTCCGAGCGCCCCGGCCAGAAGGCCTCCCATGCCGGCCAGCACAGTGAGGGCCGACACGACGAGAATCACGAATCCCCAGGTCCGGCTCTGTTCGGGCCTCGTGTAGAGGAAGACCGATCCAACGATCAGGACGATCCCCGCCGCAGCGCCGAGCCAGGGAAGCCCGAGCCCGAAACCGGTTCCCGGCATTATTCCACGCATCATGCCGCGCATCATGCCGGGCCCCCACATCCCTGAACCGCCGCCCTCGACGAAATCCGGGCCCATTCCGTACATCATCCCGCCCATCGCCAGCATCCAGAGACCCGCCAGCAACGTCAGGATGAAAGCCGCCGTTGGTTGTCGTTCCATAAGTCACCGTCCTCGCATTTCGAATGTCGTCGAACACGCGGTCTCGTTGCTCGCCGTCTCGATGGGAAACCCCAGCTCGCGCCATTCGGGGACACCCAGGTCGAGCCGCGTCGCCCGCCGCCCCTCAGCCCGCAAGAACTCGACGGCTTCGCTGGCCATCAGGCAGTAGGGACCGCGGCAATACGCGACGATCTCCTTCTTCCGGGGAAACGTCCTCAGGCGGCGCCCGAGTTCCGACAGCGGAACCGAGACGGCGCCGGCCAGATGCCCGGCGTCGTATTCCTCCCGCGGCCGCACATCCAGCACCAGCACGCCTCCCTTGCGGATGCGTTCCAGGAGGGTCCTCCGGTCCACGGCTTCGACGGCGCCGGGATCGGCCAAAAACTTTTCCGTGATCCTCCCGATCTCGGCCAATTGGGTTTCGGCCAGCGTTCGGAGCGCCGCATAGAATCGGAGGACTTCGTCGCCGGCAATCCGGTACGTGACGTAGAGACCGTTCTTTTCGGAGGAGAGCAGGCCCTGAGACCGCAGCTCGAGAAGATGATGGGACGTGTTGGCCGTGCTCTGGCCGGTGGCCCGGGCCAGCTCCTCGACGGTTCGCGGCGCCTGGCGGAGCAGGTCGAGCAACTCGAGCCGCCGCGGCGTGGAGACGGCTTTTCCGATGCGGGCGAGCTGGCCGTAGATGGCGTCCTTGAACTCGCGATGTTTCCTGGCGCTTGACATGCTCATATAATCAAACAATCATTTGAATATCACGGCACGGGTCGCGGGGTCAAGCCGGGAGCCTGGGACCGAACGAAAGCCGCAAGGAACCCGCAGCGAGATTGTGAAGATATCGTCCGAAGAAGGGCCAGTTCTGGGCCTCGGTGCGAACCGGGGACAGTTTGTCCTCCTGGTCGTCGTCAACGGGTTCGTCGGCGCGATGGTCGGTCTGGAGCGCTCGATTCTCCCGGCGATTGCGGAGGAGGAATTTTTCCTCGCGGCGCGGACCGCGATCCTTTCCTTTATTGTCGTTTTCGGGCTCGCCAAGGCGCTCACGAACTACGCGGCGGGCCGGCTCTCGGACACGCTGGGACGAAAGCGGGTGCTTGTCGCCGGATGGATCGCCGCGCTGCCGGTTCCGTTCCTGCTCATGTGGGCGCCCACCTGGAACTGGATCCTCGCGGCGAACGTGCTGCTGGGCGTGAGCCAGGGCTTGACGTGGTCGGCCACGGTGATCATGAAGATCGACCTGGCCGGTCCGCTGAGGCGGGGCCTCGCCATGGGCCTCAACGAGTTCGCCGGTTACGGCGCCGTCTCTCTGGCGGCGCTCATGACCGGTTACATCGCCGCGGCTCATGGGCTGCGGCCCGCGCCGTTCTTTCCGGGCGTCGCCTTCGCCGTCATCGGGCTGGTCCTCTCGGTCTGGTTCGTGCGCGATACCGGCGGCCACGTCCGCGCTGAAATTCGCGGGAACGCATCGCCGGCCGGGTCGCCGGTCTCGTTGTCGCCGTGGGAGATTTTCAAGCGGACCTCCGTGACCGACCGGGAGTTGTCCTCGGTGAGTCAGGCCGGCCTGGTGAACAATCTGAACGATGGGATGGCCTGGGGCCTGTTTCCGCTGGCCTACGCTGTTGCGGGTCTGTCGCTGGCGGAGATCGGCTGGCTGGCGGCGATCTATCCCGCCGTGTGGGGCGCAGGGCAGTTGCTGACCGGCGCGCTCTCGGACCGGACCGGCCGCAAGTGGCTTATCGTCTTGGGCATGTGGGTGCAGGCGGCCGGAATCGTCCTGGTGGCGGTTTCACGGACCTTCCCGGGATTTGGCGGCGGCGCTCTGCTGCTCGGCGCCGGGACCGCAATGGTGTATCCGACTCTGCTCGCCGCGATTGGCGATGTCGCCCACCCCGGGTGGCGGGCCGGATCCGTCGGTGTGTACCGTCTCTGGCGCGATCTGGGTTACGCGGTTGGGGCGCTGATCGCCGGGATCGCCGCCGACCTCCTCGGCACGCAGGCCGCGATCGGGTTCATTGCGGCCCTGACGTTTGCG
>CAZTTI010000176.1:0-4685 GCA_964615925.1 uncultured Solibacteraceae bacterium | reverse complement strand
AGTGCTTGCGAGAGGCGCGGCACAGTGTGCGCGCCCTTGATCGACAGGTCAAAATCCAACTCGCCTTGCGGGATGTGGCAGTTGGAGCAGAGATTGTCGGAAACCTGCGGCAGGTTGGAGTGGTTCTCGCCCGTCGCGAAGTTCACGTTGTCGTGACAGGATCCGCACGCCAACCGCGAGGGACGCGCCAGGTAGCTCATCGACTGCGACGTGCCCTGGTGACAGTGGTCGCAACGTGTGATCGCGTCGGGAAAGGCCACGTTCGAGTAGTCGTGGACCGAGTTGCGGAACCCGATGATCTGATATGGCGTTCCGTCCTGAACGCTCGGGAGGTCCGCGCCGCGGTGGATCTTGTGGATCATCACCCGGAAATCGACCGTGCGTCCCGTATCGGGGTCGGAGGTCTGGGCGCTGTGGCAGAGCACGCAAAGCCCGACTTCCTGGCGCGCGCCGCCGTGGAGCGCGAGCGGATCGTGACATGTGTTGCACGCCGCGGTTGAAATCAGATCCCGGCGAACCACGACCTCCGAGCCGTTTGGCACCCACTCGAGGACATCGTTCCCGAACTGTTCGCCGAGATCGAACTCTTCCAGGTCGCGGGTGGCATACACGCCGATCGCGTGGGTTTCATGTGTGGGGTAGCCCGAGGGAAGCCGCGTCCCGAACGTGTAGCGGTAGTGCCCGGTCTCCAGTTCGAGGAAGCTCCCCCCGGTATCCGACGTCGCCTGAACCGCGGCTCCGGCGTCTCCGATCGCGATCCGCGTGGTGTACGCGATCCAGGTCGAAGTCGGCGAAGGCAAGTGGGCGGCCACGAAACTCATCGAGACCTCGCCCGGAGTGAATATTCCGTTCCTGTCGAGCGGGAGGCCCTTGTTGTCGGTGACGTGGACATCGACGGAAAGCCGGCCGTCGGCCCCGATCATTGCTTTGGAAAGCGTGACGACGAGTCCCGGGCGGACGAAGTCGACCAGGAGCGCGGGAAGTGCCGCGGCGGAATCGCCTTCGAACGCAAGCGCGACCTCGATCACGTTGTCGGCGACTTCGGTGGTCGGGCCCCCTCCGAAAGGAGTCCGGCGCGAAACGCCATCCTGCGCCGTCAGGCCTCGCGCCAGAAAAACGGCAACGCCGGCGAAGGCCAGGCATGCGGTGAGCAACGCCAGCCCCGAGCGGTAGATTGTGCGGAAAAGGGGCAACCGCATGATGGCATTCTCCCGGAACCAGGCCGCGGCGTAAACCCGGAAATCTACGGGCTCTCAGTCCGCTTCCGGCGCGGGGATGGCCAGAACGGGACATTGGGCTCCCCGGATCACGCGTTCGGCCGTGGAACCCATCACGGCCCGATCGAACAGCCCCTTTCCGTGGATGTTCATCACGATCAGGTCCGCCCCGTCTTCCTCGGCCATCGCCAGGATCCGCTGGTACGGGGTTCCGATCCGGACCTCGGCTTCCACCGTGCACCAGTCCCGGACGCCCGGGGGAACCATCGAATCGAGGTGCTCGCGCAAAATTCCGGCGATCTCCTCGGCCGAACTGGCGCGCTCCGGCGGTTGTTCGACGACGTGCAGCAAGGTCACGTGGGCCGGCGCCTCCTGGGCGATGGCGAATGCGTAGTTCATGGCGGCCGCGGTCCCTTCGGTAAAGTCCGTGGTGACGAGGATCCGTCCGACGTTCGGCGGCACCGGGGACTGGGTCGCCGCTTCCGACATGCTGAGGACGGGGACCATCGACCGTCTCAGGAAGCGCTCCGTCACCGAACCCAGGAACCAGCGCTCGAATCCTCGCCGGCCATGGGTGCCCATGACGACGAGGTCGGCCTGGGTCTCGACGACGGCATTCCGCAGCGTTTCCTCGACGTCCCCGACGCGGACGAACGTTTCCGCTGAGATCTGCCGCCTTCCGGCCTCGGACTTCATCTCGCCGACCTTCTCGAGAGCATGCTCCTTGAACGCGGAGACCAGGTCGGCCGTGTCCACCGTGAACTCGTATGAGGAAGGCATCACGGGGGAGACCACGTGCAGGATCGTCAACTGGGACTTGTAGTTTTCGGCGAGCGCCATCGAGAAGCGGAGAGCGTGCTCGGACGCGGGGAAAAAATCGACGGGGCAGAGAATGCTCTTCAACTGGATCATCGGGGCTCTCCTGTCGTTTCGACCGTTCGGTTGTTCCGGCAGGATACCCTACTCGTCGACCTCGTCGCCCCCCTGGCCTTCCGGAGGATAAGCGTCCTCGTACCCGCGACGGTAGCCTTCGTAGAAAATCATGTCGTACCACCGCGCCGGGACGTATCCTTCGGGTTCGATTTCGCCCTCGCCACTGGGAAGCAGCGGAGAGCCGACGTTGAGGACCCCGCGGACACCGACATAAATGTCGTCGGCTTCGCGAGCCAATCGGTCGTATTCGTCGACTTTCGCCATGACGTGGAAGTAGAGGTCTGCGAGGACCTCCTGGTACCGTGCGAGGGGCCGCCGGAAGTCCGCGCGCACCCGATCCCACGCGTCTTCCTCCTCGGGAGCGATGGGCTCGCGCGCCTCCCAGTTGGCGCGGGCGGCGGCCATGAGGGCTCGGATTTCGATGGCGGTGGCGTCGAGCTCGGCGAAGTTCTCCACGACCTCCTGCGAATCGAGGTCGGTCAGGAAGTGGCCCAGTGCCCGGTCGTCGGTCGGGAGCAGATGAGGTGTATTGAACTCGATCGCATCAACGTCCAGAATGTCGAACATCCGGAGCGCGCCTCCGATTTCCATTTGAACCTGACCGTCGGCGATCTGGCGGATGACGCCGTCGAAGTCTTCGCCGGATCGGAGAGTGAGGATATCGGCTCTGGCGCCGGACGCGAGGACCAGTGAAAGTGCCGTCAATGCGAGAAATCGCTCAAGCCATCTGCGGGGCATCTGTACCTCCAATTCGTTACGCCCGATCCAAACCCGGCCGCGAAGCCGTGACCGGTCTCAGGAGTTCAGTGTCGTCGAGGCAAGAGACAAATAGAACTGGTGAATATACGGGTTTCGGTAGTTGGGAAGGTCCCATTCCTTCGCGCCGGAACCGTGGTGGAGTGGGGGAGAACCAAATGGGAGTGGGGGGGAGAACCGAATGAAGGTCACGTTCATGGGGGCGACGGGCACGGTCACCGGTTCCCGGTTCCTCGTCGAGGGCTCCGGTTCCCGGATCCTCGTCGACTGCGGACTCTTCCAGGGTCTGAAGGCCCTCCGGCTCCGGAACTGGGATCCTTTTCCAGTGGATCCTGCGTCGATCGACCTGGTCGTGCTCACCCACGCCCACATCGACCATTCCGGGTACCTGCCGCGGTTCGTGAGACTGGGCTTCGAGGGCCGCATCCTCGCGACTCCGGCAACGATCGACCTGTGCGGGCTCCTGCTGCCCGACGCGGCCTACCTTCAGGAAGAAGAGGCGCGCTTCCGCAACGCCCATGGGTACACGAAACACCGCCCGGCACTGCCACTCTACACGCGGGAGGACGCCGATCGCGCCCTCGCGTTGATGCAGCCCCTCGAGTACGGACGGAAGTTCCGCATCGGGAAGAACCGGCTCACTCTTGAGCTCCTGCCCGCGGGTCACATCCTCGGATCGGCGTTCGCCCGCTTTTCCGAAACCGGAGGGGCGATGCGGTCCCTGGTGTTTACGGGAGACATCGGCCGCCCCGGACAACCCATCCTCAGCGACCCGGTGCGGGTCGATTCGGCCGACTTTCTCGTGATGGAGTCGACCTACGGCGAACGCCGCCATTCGGGCCCCCCCGGGGAGACCGGAAAAGCCGCGCTCCGGGACATCATCGTTGAAACCGTCTCGCGGAGCGGAAGCATCCTGATCCCATCGTTTGCGGTGGGCCGGGCACAGGAGCTGATCTACGTCCTGCGGGAACTCGAACAGGAGGGCGCGATCCCCGTCCTGCCGGTCTTCGTCGACAGTCCCATGGCCATCAACGCGTTCGACGTCCTGGCCGAGCACCCCGAAGAGCACGACCGGGAGATGCGCCGCATCCTCGATTCCGGCGGAAGGGAACTCCGGACATCCGACATGCGCATGACCCGGACGCCGGAGGAATCCAAGGCGATCAACAGCCTTCCGGGCCCGTTGATCATCATCTCCGCCAGCGGCATGGCGACGGGTGGCCGGATTCTCCATCACCTGGCCCAGCGCGTCGGCGATGCCCGAAACGCCGTCGTCTTTCCAGGGTTCCAGGCCGCGGGAACGCGCGGGAGGAGCCTCGTGGAAGGTGCCGGAAAGATCAAGCTGTTCGGCAACGAGTTTCCGGTGCGCGCGTCGGTCCATACGATCGAGGCGTTCTCCGCGCACGCCGACTATGCGGAGATCCTCACCTGGCTGGAAGGTTTCCGCCGCCCGCCCGCGCGAACGTTCCTGGTCCACGGCGAACCGTCGGCGCTCGAGGCGATGAAGGGGCACATCGCGGAACGGTTCAACAGTTGGAAGGTCTCGATCCCCGAATTTCTCGACGAGGTCGAACTAAATGGGGGACAGTCCTCCATGTAAAACGGTTACACCCTGAGCGATGAAAATGGGTGTAATGGGGGGTGCCGGCCCCGGGAAGACAGGTCGACTCTCTGTGGAGCCAAGAGCCCGTGGGACAGTCTGACCCGAACGTTGTCGCGCACCCTGAATTGTGGCCCTCCCTGGAGGGAGGAGCACGCGTGGCAGATTGAGCCACACGC
>CAZTTI010000175.1:0-3429 GCA_964615925.1 uncultured Solibacteraceae bacterium | reverse complement strand
GCGCCCGCACAGGTCGTGTTCGGGGCGGTCAGCCAGGCCTGGAAATGAAACGGCAGGTCTCCCAACAACGAGGTTTGGAGCTTCGGAACGATCTGACTGTGAACCGTCGCCAGATACGAGGTCCCGGCAGGTACGGTCACGTTCTCGATGCACAGGTTCTGTCCCATTCCCACCTCGTTGCCGAATGCCGAGAAGTCGAAGGGGCTATCGTCCTCGACTCCATTGGAATCGTAGGCGTGGATGGCGTTGCCGGGATTGCCCTTCGGGTTCGTTTGGAAGCGCGAATCGAGAACGATTCCCAGATCGAACGTTTCATCCCACCCGCACTGGTTCGCAACCAGGACGTTGTCGGACACCTGCGACGGACTTGACGACGAAACTTCCTGCTTGTTCGAGTTCACGTTCACCGTCATGGACGTGTACACGTCTTCGAAGTCCAGATCGGTGATGAAGTCGAACACGTGAAGACACTGCACTGTCGGCGGCACGAGGTTCAGGTGTACCTGGATATTGGTGGGAGTCTTTACGTTGGAGCGTCCCGGCGTGCTGATTCTCAGGTTCGCAACCAGCTCGTCCGCGTCCAGGACATCGTGAGGGATCGTGATCCGAACGTCGGTCGATCCGACCACGCCCAGACCGGTGACGTCGAATCCGTCCTGACCGGGCTCGAGAGTCAGGTCTTCGGATCCGATCTGATTGAGCGTAAGTTCCGTAGGATAGTTTCCGCTCGGTCCGGTGAGGTGGACGTTCTCCATCGAGATCGCGAACGTGGCGACGTCTCCCGCCGTGAACGCGGTTCCCTCGACGAGATAGAAGAGTTGAATCGTTCCCTCCGTCGCGCCGTTTTCCTTGATCAGAATGAGCTGGTAGGGGTCTGGCGTATCGACTTCCGAAACGTTCAGGATGATGTTGTCTCCCGCCTGAGCGGTCCCGCTCAGCGCGGCCAACAGAAAGAAAACCAACACGGGGAAGGTTTTTTTCATCGCACGATCCTCCATGATCGCGGTGACGGCGCTGCGCGGTCCGACGATCGGACACGGTCTCCGCAAGGGCACGTCCTGCGTAACGGTCGTTCCCACCCATTGGAAAAGGGGGGAACGGCCCCGATCATCAAGCTAGCATGGGTAGGGGTGGCTCAATCTACATGCGGGCTGTCAACAAGAGTCAACGATTGTGAACAATGCTCCAGCACGGTTCTTTCGAACACCACTCCGTTGTCGACGAAGCAGGTTCCCCGAATTCCGGCATTGGCGTAGAATTCAAGGTATGCGGGAAAAGAGATTCGATCGAATCACGTACGACCCGACCATTCTCGGTGGGCGAGCAACTCTTCGGGGCCTTCGAATCTCCGTATCCCATGTCGTGAACCTTGTGGCCAACGGCATGACTCCGGCTGAGATCGTCAATGATTTGCCCGAACTCGAGGCGGAAGACGTGCGTCAGGCCCTGGCCTACGCTGCGGCGCTCGCTCAGGACGAACTCCACCCCTTAGGTGCCTGATTCGTGCGATTCCTGGCAGATGCCGGAATCTCCCCGAAAACCATCGAGTTTTTCGAGACGTTGGGTCACGAGGCGGAACATGTCCGTTCTCTTGAGCTCCAACGCGCGAGTGATTCATGAAATCGTCCGATGTGCTGTCAGCAAATCCGCTGTTCTGCTGACATCGACCTCGATTTCGGCGATATCCTCGCACTCGGTTCGCTGCGCAACCCAAGCGTGGTCCTCCTCCGGCTGGCGGACGAAAGGGCCGACTCCGTAAATCGTCGTCTCGCTCAGGTGCTGGCCGAACGCCACCACGAACTGGACCGGGGAGCCCCAATCCTGGTTGAAGACTCCCGGTACCGGATCAGAAGACTCCCGATTGTGAGGGGAGACTAGGGAATCAGTTTCCGGTACCGATGGAATAGGACGTTCAGACTCGAGGGAACCTGAAGCCGGCTTCGCCCGGAGGCTGACCTATTCTTCGAGCCGCTTTCGAATGCCCTCGAGCTGCTCGATGTCCAAGAGATCCTGCGGTCGGCCGACCTGGCGTTTCATCGCGATCAGGTCGTCGATAGAAGCGACGTAGAACGTCCGCTCCTCGAGTCGGACTTCGATCGCGCGTTCCCGAAGCGAACCGAACCCGTCGCTTTCACCAACGAGGAGATCGACTTCAACGCTCCCGTCAGCGGACTTGAAGTTGAGGGCGAGCATCCCCTTGTCGCGGCGCCACTCCCGGATCCGTTCGGGATCGCGAATCCGCTCCAACGGCTCGGGGATTCTTGGGCGTGCGTCGAGGCTCCATAACAGATCCACGGTCTCTCGCCACGAGTCCGGGTCCAGGCTGGGGACGATATCCAGATCAAACGTGACGCGTGAGCCGCCATGAAGGGCCGCAGCCACCCCTCCAACGATGACAAACTCAACGTGGCGGTCGTGGAGGTGATTGAGAATCTCGAGAAAGTTGCTTGCCATGGGACCGCTGACCTTGGACAGCCCCGCGCAAGACGGTCAGGCTGTGGGCGCGTTCGCCGAGCACGCGGAGGCGCGCAAGGAAGGTATCGGGATCGAGGGGAGCAATGGGACCGTCGTCCGGCTGGATCCCGCTCCAGTCGACTCTTGAGTTCTTGGATGACCGCACGAACCAATTTTCCCAGCAGGAACCGGCGGAACACAAGCTTCCACCGCACTCGCGTTCCAGGTTTCGGTTATCTTGAGCCATGCACTCGCTCCTCGAGCTGGCCAACGCCCGGATGCCGTTCGGCAGATACAAGGACCGCTACCTGACCGACCTCCCGGAAGCGTATCTGGTCTGGTTTCGCCAGCGCGGATTCCCGAAAGGCACCATCGGGAAGCAGCTCGAAGCCATGTACGAGATCAAGCTGAACGGCCTCGAGCCGATGGTCCGGAAACTTCGCTCCGCGCCCCATCCGAAACGCTGACCGGTGTCTTCAAGACTCCCCATTCACGAGATCGAGGAGAAGATCGTCTCGTCGGTCCGGACGAGCCGACGCCTGATCCTCCAGGCGCCCACCGGCTCGGGAAAATCGACCCAGGTCCCGAAGATGCTGCTCGCGCACGGTCTGCTCGGATCCGGCCAGTGCGTCACGCTCCAGCCGCGCCGGTTGGCGGCCCGGATGCTCGCCGCGCGCGTCGCCGAAGAGATGGGGACTCCACTGGGGCACGAAGTCGGATATCAGGTCCGTCTCGAGAGCCGTCGCTCGAATGCGACCCGGATTCTGTTCGAAACCGAGGGCATCCTCCTGCGCCGGATGAACGACGATCCGTCGCTCGAAGGAATCTCCGCAGTGATCTTCGACGAGTTCCACGAACGCCACCTCTACGGGGACGTCTCGCTGGCCCGTGTCCTCAATGTTCAGGAAAAGATCCGGCCGGACCTCCTCGTCATGGTCATGTCGGCGACGATCGATACCGGGCGGCTGGCCGAAT
>CAZTTI010000174.1:0-16626 GCA_964615925.1 uncultured Solibacteraceae bacterium | reverse complement strand
TCTCCGCCCTGGATCATGAAACCATCGATGATCCTGTGGAAGATCTGGCCGTCATAATACGGACGGCTCTCGAAGGTTTCGCCAGTTTCGGGATGCTTCCAGGAGCGTTGTCCGGTCGCCAGATTCACGAAGTTGCCGACGGTCTTCGGGACGCGGTCCTCGAATAATTCGACCGTGAATGCTCCCTCGGACGTTTCGAAGTGTGCGAAGATGCCGCCGTCGTTCAAGGGGATGCCTCCTTAACTCAAAACTGGACTCGGACGATCGGGGGGCAGATTATAGCAGCCGATCGTCAGAGACGCGATCTCGCAGGATTTCATGCTGGCAGCCCGCTTTCTGACCACCGCTTGCATCCTGTTCTTGTGCGCGGGAGCCTCGGCGCAATCGACGCTCTATTTCCCCAAGGTCGTTTCCCCGGCGGACCTCTCCACTACCGGGTATGCGATCGTGAACCCGGGCCCCGCCCCGGCAGCCACGACGTTCACGCTGCGCAGCGCGACCGGGCAGATGATCGGGAGCCACCAGTTCTCAATACCCGCCGGCGGGCAATACGCCAAACTCGGAAGTGAACTGTTCGGTGCGCCGGTCCAGGCGGGATGGGTTCAGGTGACCAGTCCGTCGACGGGCTTGCGGGGATTTTTCCTGACGGGGGATTTCACGAACTTCACCGACGGTGCGGATCCCGCCCGCTCGGCGAGCGACCTGGTCCTTCCCATCGTCACACCCGAAATGCAGGTCGATGTCGTGAACACAGCATCCCAGGCGACGAACGTGTCGATCGCCCTGCGTTCAGCCGCCGGGGCCGTCCTGGCGTCGTCGAACGAACCCATCAACGGGAGGGGATTCTTCACGTCGGATCTGGCGGCATTGTTCCCCGCCGCGGACCTGGACGTGGCCACCCATGTCGAGATCACCGGCGCGTTCCAGATCGCGGCGGTCGCAACCACGACGGACTTCGTCGTGGATCCGTCGCTGGGCGTCGTGAACGGCCTGGACCTGGCGTCGTCGTCGGACGAACTGAATTTTCCCCACGTGATCAGTGGATTCCTGGGTCCGGGCGGCGGAAACTGGTTGACGACGATCGGGGTCACGAACCTTACCGGCACCCAGAAGACCGTGGCCATCCGGTTCACCCCCCTGGCGGGGCCGCCAGTCACCGTCAATGAGTTGCTGCCCGCCCGCGGTGGCCTGCGGGAAGGCGCCGATACGTTGTTCGGGTTCCCCCCGGGGGAGTTCCAGGACGGGTGGATTCAGGTGTCCGACCTGTCCGGCGATCCGGGCATTACGGGATTCGTGGCTTATGCCGACACCGAGGCCGGCGGGCTCGCCGTCGTGCCGGCCCAGGCCGCACCTCTCGAGGAAATGCTCCTGGGCCATATCGCCCAGGCGACGGGATGGCTGACGGGAATCGCCCTGCTCAACTCGGGCCTCACCGATGCCGAGGTGGAGGTCTATGCGATGAACCCGGACGGCAGTCTGATCGGGGGAGCGGTGGACTCTCCCGCCGCCGCCTTTACTCTGCCTGCCGGTCAAAAGATCGCGCGGCTGCTGGACCAGTGGATTCCGGCCGCGAACACCAACGGGGGCTTCGTTTACGTGAAGACCACCAACGGCGTGGAGATCTACGGGCTGGAACTGTTCTTCCTGTCGAATCTGGCTCTGCTGTCCAACGTGGCCGCCGGTTCGATCGACTCCGGAATCATGTTCATCCCCCCGTCTTCCGGCGGCATTACGCTGAGCAGCCTGGCTCCGACGACAGTGGCACGAGGAGGTTCGTTGACGCTGTCCGGCAGCGGTTTCTCCAGCGGGAATTGGGTCGTCTTCACCGCGATGGGAGGAACGGTGGCGGCGTCGCCGGATTCGATTTCCCCGGGCGCGCTGACCGTCACCGTTCCCCAGACCGCGGTGTCCGGTCCGGTGTTCGTCGATTCGACCTCGGGAGCATCCGATCCCCTCATCGTTGATGTTACGGGCTCCTCGGAGTTGATTCAATTGCCCGTCACCGTCGTTTCCGATACAACCACGAGCGGGGTGGAAATTTACGTTCCATCCCCGGCGGGTACGCTCAACGTGACCGGAATCGGCGCGGGAGATCGCACGATGGGCATTGCGGGGGGCAGCGCGAGCGTTGTTCTCGCCCAGGGAGTGACCACGGATCTGCTGATCTTCGGCAGCGGGGTGAACGCTGCCGCCGGGATCTCGGTCGGCGCGACGGGTGATGGCCTGACGTTCTCGAACCTCACGCTCCTGAACGGATCGCTGTTCGTTCAGGTCGACGTCGCCGCCGACGCGGATCCTGGACCACGTACGGTGATCGTGACCAACTCGAACCTGGACGCGTCCGTGCTCTCCGGAGGGATCATCATCGAATGAAACCGAACTCCATTCTTCCGCTGATCGTCGCGGCCGCCCTTGCCGGCGCGGTCCCGATCCTGGGGAGCATCGTCCCGAGGATGAGCCTCGAGGAGCTGGCGAACGAGGCCGCCTCGATCGTCGACGGCGTCGTCGAAAACGTCGAGAGTCGCTGGGAGAACCGGATGATCTTCTCCTACGTCACGATCCGGATCGAGGAATCCCTGAAAGGGCGCCGTTCCCGGACAGCCGTGATCCGTCAGGTGGGCGGCCGGATCGGAAATCGGGTTCTCGACGTGCCGGGCATGCCGGCGTTCACCACCGGAGATCGAGTCGTCGTCTTTCTCAAGCCGAACGGGAACGGCACGTTTCACGTCGTGGGGATGGCGCAGGGGCGCTTCCGCGTACTCGGGGACCGGGCGCTGGCCCATCTGGGCGGGAGCGAACTTCCCGGCCCCCGGTCGCGACCGCCGGGTCTCGCGACGACGGTCTCGATCGGCGTGGATGATCTCAAGGCACGAATCCGGGGGATCGTCCGATGAAGCGGTTCGTTTTCACGTTCCTCATCGCCGCCGCCGGGAGCGTCCCCCTGCTCGGGTACATCCCGCGCACGCTGCTCGTCAATCCCGGAGTGGTCGTGCCGACGCGCTGGGACACGGGGTCGTTCCCCATCGTGTGGCGCCCGAACCTCACCGAAGTGGGAAACGTTTCCGGCGACCGGACTCTCCACGAGGTCTTCGCGGCCGCGTTCGACAACTGGTCGAGCGAGGCGACCGGGTCCCTGTTCTCGGAAGGATCGGAAGCGCCCGGCGGTCTCAAGCCCGGCGGGGACGGAACGAACCTCATCACGACCAACGTTACGATATCGGAATGGAACGCCCTGGGGAGTCCGGGCGCCCTGGCCCTCGCGCAGAACTATTGGTCGATCGATCCGATGGCGAACACCGTCGAGATCGTCGAATCCGATATCGTCTTCAACCCGACGACCGAGTTCTCCTCGAGCGGGGCGGTTCCGGCGAACGGAACCGATCTGGAGTCCGTGGCCACTCACGAAATTGGTCACCTGCTCGGGCTCGATCACTCCAACTTGTTGTCGTCCTCCATGTTCCCCTCTGTCGGGGCCGGGGTCGCCCACCTCCGCTCGCCTGCGACCGACGACGTGGTCGGGGCGTTCTTCCTCTATCCGGACCGATTTCCCGGCGCCGGATTGGGTTCCATCGAAGGGACCGTGAGGACGACGGGGAACGCTCCGGTGTACGGGGCCCTCGTCGTCGCCGTGGACAGCGACGGTCGTGGGGTGACCAGCGGCGTGACGCGCCCAGACGGCACGTTTTCGATCCTGGCTCCGAGCGGCAACTACACCGTTTATGCCGAACCGATGAACTTTCCGTTCGTCCCCCCCAACGCGAGTTCACTGGCCGATTCCTACCCTGGTGAAGTGGTCGACGACGATTTCACGGTGCGGTTCCACTGAGAGAACCCATTCGCCGAGCTTCTCAAGCTGCTAGAATGCATGCGGTCTTGATGAACTCGTGAGCACTCCCGATCCCGAAACCAAACAGGCTCCCTCCCCGATCGAACGGCTGGATTCCGGCGATGGGCGGTACGTCATCGTTGCGTCGCGGTTCAACGCACGGATCGTGGATCGACTGGTGGAAGGCGCGCTGGCAGCGTTCGACAGGACCGGGACGCCGGCCCCGGGTGTCCCCGTCGTCCGGGTCCCCGGTGCGTTCGAGCTCCCTCTGGCGGCTCTCTGCCTCGCGCGTTCGGGTCGATACGACGGGATCGTCGCACTGGGCTCGGTGATTCGCGGGGAGACGTCCCACTTCGAACATGTCGCCCGGGCCGCCGCGGATGGTTTGCAGAAGGTTGCGGTCGATTCCGGGGTTCCGATCGGATTCGGAGTCCTGACCACCGATACGTTCGCCGAGGCCTGGGCGCGGGCGGGCGGCGATGCCGGGGAGTTTTCCGAGAACAGGGGAGGAGACGCCGCGCTCGCCGCGATCGAGATGGTTCAACTCCTTCGCGAGCTCTGAATGGGGGCCCGACGCTCGGCGCGGGAGTGCGCCCTCCAGATGATGTACCAGTGGGACCTTCGTCGTGACGATCCGCATGAGATGGCGCGGACCTTCTGGGAGGTTCATACACAGCCGGAGCCCGTCCGGGAATTCGCTGACCGCTTGTTTCTCCGGACGATCGACCGGCTCGAATCCATCGATCCGTTGATCCGCCGTCACGCCCACAAGTGGCGAATCGAACGAATGGAGACCGTCGACCGGAACGTCCTGAGAATCGCGATCGCCGAGCTGATGGTGCCGGAAGACACGCCATCCGCCGTGGTCATCGATGAAGCGATCGAGATCGTCCGGCGGTTCAGTGGCCCCGACTCCGCCGGGTTCGTCAACGGTTTGCTCGACAGCGTCCGGAAGGAGTTCGAAGGCCGAACCGGCGAAGGTCCCTGAGGGAGAAATGGAACAGGTTCGCATCGACAAGTTGGAAAAGATCCAGGAGCTGGGGATCGATCCCTACCCGACCGAGTTCCGGTACACCCACACGCCGGCCGCCGTGACTGCCGAATTCGAGCCGCGTACGGGGGAGGAACTGGAGTCGGCGCCGGCGACGGTTCGCGTGTGCGGCAGGATCGTGGCCAACCGTCCTTTCGGAAAAGCGGGTTTCTTCACCCTCTTCGAGGACGGCGCCAGGATCCAGGTCTACGCCCGAAAGGACAAGCTTCCGGAGAACGATTTCGCGCTCTACAAGCTGCTCGACATCGCGGACTTCGTCGGAGTCCAGGGCACGATGTTCCGTACGCGGACCGGGGAACTGACCGTTCAGGCGTCAAGCCTGACGTTTCTGGCGAAAGGCCTGCTTCCGCTTCCCGAGAAATGGCACGGTCTGACCGACGTGGAGATGCGTTACCGGAGGCGCTATGTCGACCTCATCGTGAACGACGAGGTGCGCGACACGTTCGTCAAGCGCGCGGCCATCATTCGGGAGCTCCGGCGATTTCTCGATGATCGCGGTTACATCGAGGTGGAGACTCCGGTCCTGCATCCGATTCCGGGCGGCGCCCTCGCCCGCCCGTTCCGCACGCATCACAACGCCCTCGACATGGCCCTGTTCCTGCGGATCGCGCCGGAGTTGTACCTGAAGCGGCTGATCGTCGGCGGGATGTCTCGCGTCTACGATCTGAACCGCAACTTCCGGAACGAGGGGCTGTCGTTCAAGCACAATCCCGAATACACGATGCTGGAGTTCTATCAGGCGTACAGCAATTTCGAGGATCTGATGGACCTCACCGAGACGCTTTTGAAAGAGCTTGTTCAGAGGGTTTGCGGAACGCTCGTCGTCACATACGGCGATCAACAGATCGACTTCGGGCGCTGGTCGCGTAAGACGATGAAGGACTCCATCGTCGAGTTTCTTCCCGAGGAGGCGGGCCCCGTCGGGAAGGGGGACCTCGAGGATGCGCACCGGGTTCGGGAGCTGCTCGACAAGGTGCGCGCCGACTGCCGGCGCGACCTCCCGCTCGGGAACCTCGTCGGCGAGCTCTTCGAGCACGTGGCCGAACACCGGCTGATCCAGCCGACTCTGATCTACGAATATCCGATCGAGATGTCTCCGCTCTCGAAGGCCCGATCCGACGACCCGTCCGTCGCCGAACGATTCGAGCTCTATGTCGCTGGAATGGAAGTTGCGAACGGGTATTCCGAGTTGAACGATCCGATCGACCAGCGGCGGCGGTTCGAGTCGCAACTCGAGGCGCGCGAACAGGGCGACGACGAAGCGCATTCGATGGATGACGATTACATCCGCGCGTTGAGCTACGGGATGCCTCCGACCGCCGGTGAGGGAATCGGGGTCGACCGGCTCGTGATGTTGCTGACGAATTCCCGGACGATCCGGGACGTCATCCTGTTCCCTCACCTGCGGCCCGAATAGACTCGCCGTGTCATAATTCCCGCGATGCCGTTCGAGCTGATCGTCGCCCTGCGCTACTTGCGCGCGAAGCGGAAGCAGGCCGTCGTCTCCGTCATTACGGGCGTCGCTATTCTGGGGGTGATGGCCGGAGTGGCGGCCTTGGTGATCGCTCTGGCGATGAACACCGGCTTCCAGCAGGACCTCCAGTCCAAGTTGCTCGGTGCACAGCCGCATGTCACGCTCCTCAGGCCCGACGGTTCCGGGATCTCCGACTACATGACGATTGTCGACCGGGTGAGTGAGATCCCGGGCGTCGTTGCGGTCGAGCCGACCATTCACCTTCAGGTTCTGGTGAACAACGGCTTTCGTAATTACGGCGCGTTTCTGAAGGGAATCGTCCCCGAACTGGCCCGCAAGAGGACAACCATGCTCGAAGACCTCAAAGAAGGGAGCATGGAGGGATTCGACGGGTTCTCGCTCGTCATCGGGGACGAACTGGCCGCCATGATGGGGGCATTCGTCGGCGACGAGTTCGAAGCGATGTCGGCCCAGCTGGACACAACTCCCCTGGGAAGTCGTCCGCGGTCCCTCGTGTTCGATGTCGTCGGCATCTTCGATTCGGGCTTGTACGAGTTCGATTCGAGTTTCGCATTGGCGTCCCTCGACCGTGTCCAGCGGCTGGGCGGATACGACGACGTCGTGACCGAGATCCAGATCCAGCTTGCCGACGCCGACGACACTGACATCGTCGGCCCGCTCGCCGTGGACGCCGCCGGGGGTGATGTGACGTACACGGATTGGAAGCGGCAGTACTCCAACATCTTTCAAGCGCTCCAGCTCGAACGCCTCGCAATGTGGATTGCGATCGGCCTGATCGTGTTCGTCGCGTCGCTCAACATCGTCGGCGCCCTCGTCATGATGGTGATGGAGAAGGCTCGCGATGTGGCGGTCCTGATGGCGATGGGGGCCACCCGCCGGCAGATCCGGCGCATCTTCGTGGCCCAGGGAATGATCATCGGCATGGCGGGCACGATACTCGGCCTCGTGGTCGGCAACACGGCCGCGTACCTCGCCGACGCGTACCAGATCATTGCCCTCGCCGAAGACGTCTGGTCCATCGATCACGTCCCGTTCGACCCGCAGTGGATGGACTCGGTCGTCGTTGCGGCCGCGGCGCTCGCCATCAGCTTTCTCGCAACCCTCTATCCGTCCCGAACAGCGTCATCGCTCGAACCTGTCGAAGCGATCCGGTATGAGTAACGGCGTCCTTCTGGAGGCTGTTCAGCTGACGCGGGTGTACACGGGCCCGCGCGCGCCGCTCGTGATCTTCGAAAAACTCGATCTGGCCGTCCCACGAGGCTCCATCGTCGCCATTATCGGGCCGTCCGGGGCCGGCAAGAGCACGCTCCTCCACCTGCTCGGGGGCCTGGACCGCCCGACGTCGGGTCACGTGTACTTCGAGGGTGAGGACATCTTTCTCCGGGCTCCCGAGCAACTGGCCGAATACCGGAACCGCCACATCGGATTCGTTTTTCAGTTCCATCACCTGCTTCCCGAGTTCTCCGCGTTGGAGAATGCCGCGATGCCCCTCATCGTGCGAGGGGTGAAGCGGACCCAGGCGTTCGAGAGAGCCCGGGAATGGCTCGATCGCGTGGGGCTGGAGTCGAGGGTCGAACACCGGATCGGCGAGATGTCCGGAGGAGAGCAGCAGAGGGTGGCCATCGCCCGCGCTCTGGTCGGAGACGCCGGGATTCTGCTGGCCGACGAGCCCACCGGGAACCTCGACCCGGAAACCGGACGCGATGTCTTCGCGCTGATCCGCGCGATTCATGCCGAGCGCGGCTTGTCGGCCGTGATCGTCACACACAATGAGCCGCTCGCCGTCCAATGTGACCAGGTGTGGCGCCTCCGTGAGGGGCGCCTGGAAGGTTCATAGCCCCGTATTCGCTTGGTTCTACTGGGTCTTGGGCGAAATGCCTATTGTTCTGCTATGGCGCTTCGTTTAGACTCGAAACAGGTGTCCGCAGGCCGAAGGAATCGCGATTTTTGCGGATCTGCACGAGAGACCGATCGAGGACTGAGAGAGCCGATCATGTTCGAACGATATACAGAGCGAGCGCGCCGAGTCATCTTCTTCGCCCGGTACGAGGCCAGCCAGTTCGGAAGCACGACGATCGAAACCGAACACCTCCTGCTGGGCCTGATTCGCGAGGACAAGAACCTGACGAATCGCTTTCTTCGCAACCAGTCCTCGATCGAGAGCATTCGCAAGGAAATCGAGGGCCGAACGACGATCCGCGAAAAGGTGTCCACGTCGATCGACCTTCCCCTGTCGAACGAGTGCAAGCGCATCCTGGCTTATGCCGCGGAGGAGGCCGAACGGCTGAACCACCGTCATATCGGCACCGAACATCTCCTGCTGGGGATCCTGCGCGAAGAAAAATGCGTGGCCGGGGAGATCCTGCACGAGCGCGGGCTCCGCCTGAATGCGATCCGCGAGGAACTCTCGCGATCCGTCATGGATCGGCAGACGCTGGTGAAGCCGAAGGAAACGCCCCTGCTTTCGGAGTTCTCGCGCGATCTGACGCAAGCGGCCATGGATGGTGTGCTCGACCCGCTCGTCGGGAGGATGAACGAGATCGACCGCGTCATCCAGATCCTCTGCCGAAGGACGAAGAACAATCCCGTTCTCATCGGCGATCCGGGCGTGGGCAAGACGGCCATCGTCGAGGGGCTCGCGCAGAAGATCGTCGACGGCGAAGTGCCCACGTTCCTCTCGGACAAGCGAATCCTCGTGTTGGACCTGTCGTTGATCGTCGCCGGAACGAAGTACCGCGGGCAGTTAGAAGAACGCCTGAAGACGATCATGAAGGAGCTCGTCGACAACCCGAACACGATCGTCTTCATCGACGAGCTGCATACGCTCGTGGGCGCGGGCTCGGCGGAAGGTTCCCTGGATGCGGCGAACATCCTGAAGCCGGCATTGTCCCGCGGAGAGATCCAGTGCATCGGCGCGACCACGCCAACCGAGTACCGGAAATCGATCGAAAAAGACCGCTCGCTCGAGCGCCGCTTCCAGGCCGTCAAGGTCGGCGCGCCGCCCGAGGACGAAGCCGTCCGGATTCTCCACGGTGTCAAGCCCCGGTACGAAAAGTTTCACATGGTGAACTACACCGACGAAGCCATCGATTCGGCCGTGCACCTCTCGAACCGCTACATCCCCGACCGGTTCCTGCCGGACAAGGCGATCGACCTGCTCGACGAGGCCGGGGCGCGCGTGAAGCTCCGCCAGGCGACGCTCCCGTCGGAAATGACCGACATCCAGCGACGGATCAAATTCATCGTGGCGCGGCGCGAGAGCGCGATCTCGAGCAAGGATTTCGAAAAGGCCGAACACTACAAGAACCAGGAACAGATCGAGCGCGAAAATCTCGATTCCGTCCGGCACAAGTTCAACATCAGCGACACCGCCAGCGCGGGCGTCGTCGCGCGCCCCGACATCGAGGATGTCGTGTCCAAGTGGACGGGCGTCCCGGTGACGTCGATCAAGGAAGAAGAGATGATCCGGCTGACGCGGATCGAGGACGAACTCCATCGTCGTATCGTCAGCCAGGACAAGGCGATCAGCGCGCTGGCCCGCGCCATCCGGCGGTCCCGCGCCGGATTGAAGTCGCCGAACCGGCCGGCCGGTTCGTTCCTGTTCCTCGGACCCACGGGCGTCGGGAAGACGGAGATGGCCCGCTCGCTCGCCCAGTTCCTGTTCGGAAGCGAGAAGGCATTGATCCGGTTCGACATGTCCGAGTTCATGGAGAAGCACTCGGTGTCGAAGCTCATCGGGTCTCCTCCGGGCTACGTGGGGTACGAAGAGGGTGGTCAGCTCACCGAGCGCGTGAAGCGGAACCCGTATTCGGTCATCCTCCTCGACGAGATCGAGAAGGCGCATCCCGACGTGTACAACATCCTGCTGCAGGTGTTCGAGGACGGCCACTTGACCGACGGCCTGGGGAACACGATTGACTTCAAGAACACCATCATCATCATGACCTCGAACATCGGGGCCCGGTTCCTCAGCAAGCACACGAGCCTCGGTTTCCAGGCGCCCAGCGAGGAAGTCACCGAGTCGAAGATGGAAGATGCGGTGATGGTGGAGGTGAAACGGCTCTTCAACCCGGAATTCATCAACCGGCTGGACGAGATCATCATCTTCAACTCCCTCACCGACCTCGATCTTGCGCGCATCATCGAGCTCATGATCGACCAGTTGAACGAGAACCTGGTTCACAAGCACCTGACGGTCAGCCTCAGCGAGGAAGCCAAGCAATGGATTCTCGACAAGGTGTGCAAGGATCGCAACTACGGCGCCCGTCCGTTGCGCCGTGCCATCCAGCGGTACATCGAGGATCCGCTTTCCGAGGCGATGATTCAGGGCAACCTGTCCGAGGTCCCCGACGTCGAGGTCTACCGGGACGGCGATCAGCTCTGGTATCGCGCCAAGGACACCGAAAAGGTCGGTGTCCCGCTCAGCATCTGACGGAATCCCAGCGTCATACGCTCCGATTGCAAAAACACGGTGTTCCGGCGCGACAAAGACCCGTTGCGCCGGTCTAACGCCTCGACGTTCGGGTCGTGGACCTCATCCGGAGGGCGTAGTACAATTTTTCTCTGGATTTTCACGCCCTGTGGAGGAGCCGATGAAGCTGTTCGCCCTCGTTCTGGCGTTGCTGGTCGTTTTCGCCGAACCGCTCACGGGCCAGGTTCCGGGAGGAACGCCCCCTGCGGAAACAACTCCCAATGACATCCCCCCGCTGATCGAAGGGGTGGAAGTGCGCGGGAATCGCCTCGTCCCCTCCGACACCATCCGATACAACATCGCCAGCCGCCAGGACACGTTCCTGAACCCGGACGTGGTCCAGCGGGACATCCGGACGCTCTACTCGCTGGGCCGGTTCGATTCGATCCGCGTTCTCCGGGAGGACCTCGATGGCGGCGGCATCGTCCTGATCTTCGAGGTCGAGGAGAAGCCGACGATCGGGGCCGTCGACTACGAGGGCATGAGTTCGATCACCGAGTCGGACATCGCCGAGGTCTTCCGGGATCAGGGAATCGGCGGATTCCAACAGCAGCCCTACGACGAGGCCAAGATCCGGCGGGCCCAGAACATCATTCTGGGCCTGTTGAGCGAAGCGGGCCGGCAGAGCGCCACCGTCGAGGTGGAGCAATACGAGATGCCGCCGAATCGCGTCGGGATCGTCTTCTTCATCGAGGAAGGCCCGAAGGTGAAGGTCGAAGAGATCGAATTCGTGGGGAACGAGATCTTCAACGACGGCGAGCTCAAAGGAGCCATGGAGCTGATCAAGGAAACCGGCCCCATCGTCTCTTTCATGAGCAAGGACCTGTACCATCCCGGGAAGATGGACTACGACCTTTCGCTCGTCAACGCCCTCTACCGCGAATACGGGTATGTCCGCGCCAATATCGTCGAACCGACGGTCGAGACGCGTCCCAAGCAGATCTACCGGACGTTTCCGCTGATCAAGCCGGCTTTTCCCTGGGGCATTCCGATCCCATTCTGGAAAAAGACCGTCGACCGGACCTACATCACGGTCCCCATCGAAGAGAACGAGCAGTACCGGGTAGGCGAAATCAACGTCGTCGGGAACGAGATCCTGAACGACGACCAGATCCGCGCGGTTCTCGCCATCGAGCCCGGCGAGGTCTACAACGAAACGAAGTTGCGGGACGGATTCGACGTCCTGCAGGACCTCTACGGCCAGCAGGGCTATATCAACTTCACCCCGACGCCCCAGCCCGACATCGACGACGTCGAGCGACTGGTCAACCTCACGGTCCAGATCGACGAGGACCGGCAGTTCTTTGTCAATCGCATCAATTTTCGCGGGAACACGACCACACGGGACAAGGTCATCCGCCGCGAGATCATGCTCCAGGAAGGACAACCTTTCAGTTCGCGACTCTGGGATGTCAGCCTGCTGCGGTTGAACCAGCTCGGATATTTCGAGGAGATCACCGAAGAGGACGCCGAGATCCAGCCGAGCCCGACCGACCCCGAAGTCGATCTCACGCTGACCCTTCAGGAGCGTGGCAAGAACACGATCGGCTTCACCGGCGGTGTGAGCGGTATCGGCGGGAGTTTCCTCGGGGTGGACTACTCCACCAACAACTTCCTCGGCTTCGGCGAGACGCTGGCCGTGTCTCTGCAGGGCGGAACGCAGGTTTCCAACTTCGTGTTCAGTTTCTCGGAGCCGTACCTGCTCGATCGTCCGATGTCCACGGGATTCTCGATCTTCCGGAGCGATTACCGCTACGACGAAGCGCGCGATCTGTTCGGAATACGACCGGAGGACGCGTCCGAGCTCGGGTTCACCAACCGGCTGAATTTCGAGCAGGCCCGCCGGGGATTCAACGTCTTCGTCAGCCATCCCTTCAAGGTCTTCGGCCGGTTTGGCATGACGTTCCAATTCGAGAACTCGGAAACGTCGGCCGTCAATCCGGCCACCACGTCCTTCTTCGAGAACATCCGGCAATCCGAGCGTTCGAACTTCGTCCAGACCGGAGGCTCGTTCAACGATTTCCGGGCGCGGTCGCTGATTCCATCGTTGACGTGGAGCACGCTGAACAGCGGGTACAACCCCACCAACGGGCAGCGCATCTCGCTGCAATTCGAGTTCACGGGGGGCGTTCTCGGCGGGAACGTCAATTACTATCGGCCGATTTTCGAATACCAGCGCTTCAACCGGTTTGGCCAATGGTTCGGCGATCGGCCGAATGTCCTGGCGTTCCGGTTCCGGACGACGCACATTCGGGGCTTTTCGAGCACGAGCCCTCCGTTCTATCAGCGCTTCTTCATCGGAGGAGACTTCGACATTCGCGGCTTCGATTTCCGGACCGTGAGTCCCGTCGCCTGGGTGACCCGGGAGACCTTCGATCCCTTCATCGGCCAACCCCGGCGGTTCGACGACATCGCCTACGTCGGCGGAGACACGACGGCCGTCGTCAACATGGAATACCGCATCCCGCTGGCGGGAGAGTTCCTGACCATGGCCCCGTTCCTGGACGTCGGAAACTCCTGGGTGGTCAACTCCGACCAGCTCATCCGGGACATCGAGCGGCCGGATGGCACGATCGTCAGTGAAAGTGTAGACTTCCTGTCGGGTACAAATGCGGGGCTTCGAGCCAGCACCGGTGTCGAGTGGCAGATCCAGATGCCGGTCATCAACGCCCCCTTCCGTCTTATCTGGTATTACAATCCGTACCGGATCGAGAGGACGATGGTGGGCCCGGCCACCGGCCAGCGCTTCCTCTTCCACGAGGAAACGCGCGGGTTCAAGTTCACGGTCGGCCGGACATTCTAAATTGGTGGGAGAAAAAATGAGGAAATGGAATCTCGCGCCCCTGGCGCTGGCGTTCTTGTTGACGCCCACACTGCTCCAGGCGCAGGTGAAGATCGCAGTCATCGATCTCGACCGCGCGATCGTGCAAAGCGCCCGCGGCCAGACCGCGCAGCAGGAACTGGTTGCCTATCAGGCCACGCTGCAGGACGCCATCGAGGCGACGCAAAATCAGTTGCTCGGAGTCGAATCGCAAATTCAGACTCAGCAGCGCGTCCTTTCCGACGAGCGTTTACAGGAACTGAACCTCGACCGGGAGCGTTTGACCAGACAGCTCAACCGCCAGATCGAGGACGCCAACCTGGACATGGAAGCCAAGCAGGCCGAGCTGTTCAGCCCGGTGTTGACCGATCTCGCCGGGGTCGTGGACGAATATGTCCAGGCCGAGGGAATCACATTGGTCCTGCCCCCCGACGCGGTGGTCTACCATTCCGCGGAAACCGATATCACGGACGCCGTCATCGCGCTGTACAACCAGCGGCAACCGGCGGCGTCTTCGACACCGGCTCCGGCCCCCGCGACGCCCGAGGCGCCGGCCACGGAAGGTGGAACGGGCCAGTAGCTCGCCCCCGGCTTCCTTCGTTCACGGTCGATTGGAGAAACCTTGGAACTGCGCATAGCGGAGATCATGCGGATCCTGCCGCACCGCTACCCGTTTCTCATGCTCGACCGGATTCTGGAAGTGGAACGGAAGAAGCGGCTCGTGGCGATCAAGAACGTCTCGATCAACGAGGGTTTCTTCGCTGGGCATTTCCCCGGGGCGCCCGTGATGCCCGGCGTCCTCAGCATCGAATGCATGGCCCAGGCCGGGGCCGTCCTCGGCCTCCTCGAAGCTCCCCAGCCGGAACAGACCCTGGTCTACTTCATGGGGATCGAAAGTGCCAGGTTCCGCCGGCCGATCGTTCCCGGCGACCAGTTGAAGATCGTTGCGGAGATGTTGCGGCAAAAGGCGACGGTCTGGAAGATGCGTGGCGAGGTCTGGGTCGGCGATGAGCTGGCGGCCGAAGGCACGTTGCTGTCCTCGATCGCCAACCGGGAATGATCATGTCCGGGGCCGGTTCTTCCGTCCATCCCACGGCGGTGGTGAGCCCGGAGGCCCAGCTTTCCGGCGACACCGTGATCGGTCCGTTCTCGACAATCGGGCCGAACGTCCGGGTCGGCCCGGGCTGCCGGTTCGACGCTCATGTCGTCGTCGAAGGCCCCACGGTCATGGGCGCCGGCAACCGCTTCTATCCGTTCACGACGATCGGAACCCCCCCGCAGGACCTCAAGTACGCCGGCGAGGACACGCTGCTCGAGATCGGCTCCCACAACGTCTTCCGCGAATACGTCAACGTCAATCGGGGAACCGTGGGAGGCGGCGGCGCCACACGGATCGGCGACCATGGGTATTTCATGGTGTACGCTCACGTGGCTCACGACTGCATTCTCGGCGACCATGTCATGATGGCCAATGCCGCGACGCTCGGTGGCCACGTGATCATCGAAGACTACGGGACCATCGGCGCTTTTTCCGGAGTCCATCCGTTCTGCCGCATCGGGACCCATGGGTGGGTCGGAGGGTACACCGTCGTGACCAAGGACGTGTTGCCCTATTCCCGCACGGTCACACCCCGGCACACTCGCGCCTATGGCGTGAACAAGCTGGGCCTGGAGCGCCGGGGATTCACGACGGACCGGATCGCGGCGATCGAGAAAGCGTTCCGCTTGCTCGATCGATCTGGGTTGAATACGTCCCAGGCGCTCGAGGCGATCCGCGGGAACGTCGCGAGCGAGGATGTTCGCGTTCTGGTCGACTTCATCGAGAGATCGGAACGTGGCGTCCACAAGTAGCCGCCCCAACGAGCACCGGTACGGCCTGATCGCGGGTAACGGCCGGTTCCCGTTTCTCGTGCTCGAGGCGGCGAAAAGCCGCGGGATCGAGATGGTCGTCGCGGCCATCCGGGAGGAAACCGCGCTCGAGATCGAAGAGGCCGCGGACCGCGTCCACTGGATGTCGCTCGGCCAGCTCGGGAAGCTGATCAAGACGTTCAAGTCCGAGGGCGTCGACCGCGCCGTCATGGCCGGGCAGGTGAAACACCGGCAGATCTTCAGCGGCATCGTCCCGGATCTTACGATGCTCAAGCTGCTCGGATCGCTCGCCACCAAGTCCACCGACTCGCTGATCGGCGCCGTGGCCCGCCTGCTCGAGGAGGAAGGCATCCTGCTCATGGATTCGACCGCGTTCCTCGAGCCCCTCATGCCCGCTCGAGGCGTTCTGACCGCGCGGGGCCCGAGCGATACCGAGCAACACGATATCGACTACGGGGTTCGGATCGCTCGCGAGCTCGGACGTCTCGACCTTGGCCAGTCCGTTGTGGTGGCCGACGGGGCGTGTGTGGCGCTGGAAGCGATGGAAGGGACCGACGCGGTCGTCGAACGGGCCGCGCGCCTGGCCAACGGCCGGCCCCTCGTCCTCGTCAAGCTCGCCAAACCGAACCAGGATCTGAGGTTCGACGTTCCCGTCGTCGGCCCAGGCACTCTCGAGCATGTGATTCGGGCAAACGTCCGGGCGGTCGCCATCGAGGCCGGGAAGACCCTCATGATCGACCGGGAGGACCTGATCCGGAAGGCGGACGCGAACGACATCGCGATCCTGGCGGTGGAACGGGAGACCGGGGCGTGACTTCCGAGATCCGCGTGGGGGTGATCGGCGTCGGGGCCCTCGGCACCCATCACGCGCGCATCTATTCCGAGATGGCGGACGTCACCTTGACGGGCGTCGCCGACATCGTCGACTCCCGTGCCACGGAGTGCGCCTCCCGCCACGGATGCGGGGCATTCACCAACTTCCACGATCTGATTTCCCATGTCGATGCCGTCAGCGTGGCGGTCCCGACCGAACAACACGCCCAGGTCGCGATTCTGTGCCTCGAGGCCGGAATCGAGCATCTGATCGGGCACG
>CAZTTI010000173.1:0-3346 GCA_964615925.1 uncultured Solibacteraceae bacterium | reverse complement strand
TTCCACGCGTCGAACCGGCAATTGCGTGGCCACGATCCGGGGCGATCTGAAGAGGCGCGGGGAATCTGCACCGGAAGTGATTCAGCAGTTTAGGGCTCTGTCCGGCAGCGAGGGCCGTTGCTTCCCGCCTCCGGGCAGTTTCGGAAGTCGCGAATGCCGCCGATTTGTCGATAGCCGATCGGCCGATCCCTCGAACTGCCAAGAATCTCGTCTCTTCGCCTTCGCCACTTCTTCGAACTTCTTTGATGAACTCGCCGGTCCGCTTCCCGGATCATGCTTCCTGACTGCCGCCCTCCGCCTCCAAATTAATGAAAATAAATATGTTAATTCGGCGTTATTCTTCCCCTTCCAATACCATACATTTGTATGGTATTGTCCCTACCCTGACTCTGGAACAGATCGGAAGCGCAGGGACACCGAACTGGCCAACTTCCATACCGGACGCAACCGGCAGTTGTACCGACGAGACGACGAGGACGGATCACTGATGCCCCGAACACCTGCGGGAGAGACACGGGAGAAAGTGTTTCGATTCGTGCGAGACCGGTTGCTGGGCGGACGCCCGCCCACGGTGCGGGAGGTTCAGGAAGCCATGGGGTTCCGCTCGGTCCAGAGCGCGCGGGAACATCTGGAATCGCTGGTCGAGTCGGGCCGCCTCGCCAAAGACAGCGGCAAGGCCCGGGGGTATCGGCTGCCCGGCCGGGACGAACGGCCCACGATCCAGATTCCCCTGCTCGGGCGCGTCCCCGCGGGCCCGCTCGACACGGCGGTGGAAGATCTCGAGGGATATCTCACGGTCCAGTCCCGGCAATCCCCGGGCGAGTTGTTCGGATTGCGCGTTCAGGGAGAAAGCATGATCGGCGCCGGCATCCTGCCCGGCGACGTGGTCGTCGTCCGGCGGGATACACCCGTCGTCTCGGGCGACATCGTCGTGGCCCTGGTCGGAGAGGACGCCACGGTGAAACGGCTGCGCATGCAGCGGAATCGCGCTGTCCTGTATCCGGAGAACCCGGACTACGAGCCGATCCTTCCCAACCCTGACGAACTGAAGATTCTGGGCAAGGTCATCGAGGTCCGGCGTTATCTCGAGCCCGGGCTCGGACACTAGTTCACACCTTGGCTCTGGCTCGGACACTCTGGTCAGCGATCGGAACAAGACAAGAAACTGAAGAAAAATAAGAAACAAAGAACATAAAGAAGAAGAGAGAAAGGAAATGGGAAGACGGAGGACAGAAAGCGGGAACGAACCAACGAAAAAATAGAGAACGAAATACAAACTCGTCTTGTTGAGCATATCCGATGAGCGAACCGGCCCGCGTCCTCGATCTCCTCGAGAGCACTGCTCCGAATATTTCCAAGCTGGATATTCCCATCCGGCACATCCGCAGCCTGGACATCCGAAGACTGCCTTCCGGCCTGACTACGCCGGAGCCTCTATCGGGCTGGAGCCTGACCCACTTCACCGGACGCTTCGCTGAGATCTCCGGCAGCGAAGCCGGCGCCTCGCTCACCCTCGCCTTCCGGCTCGTTCTCGAAGCGCAGCGCGCGCAGGACCCCGTGGCCTGGATCGCCCGGCGCGAGAGCGTGTTTTTCCCTCCCGATGCCGCGGAAGCCGGAATCGATCTGGATGCGCTGCCCGTCGTCCGCGCGCCCGATGCCGTGTCGGCCGCCCGGATGACCGACTACGTGGTCCGGTCCGGAGGCTTCGGCCTGGTGATAGTAGATCTCGGCCCCGATGCCCGGTTCGGTTCCCGGTGGCCGGTCGAAATCCAGACCCGGCTGACGGGCCTGGCCAGCAAACACAACACGGCGCTGGTCTCGTTGACGGAAAAAGACGACCGCCGCCCCTCGATCGGCTCGCTGGTCTCGTTGCGCGCGCACACGACACGGACCAGTCACGAGGGGAACCGTTTCCGGTGCGAGGTGCATGTCCTCAAGGACAAACGTCACGGCCCGGGACGGAAACACACCGAGGTGTTCGATGGTCCGCACGGCTTGCGTTGACCTGGCTGCGTTTCCGCTGCAGCTCTTGCTCGGCCGGCATCCGGACTGGAAGGACCAGCCCGTCGCCGTCGTCGACGAAGACCGTCCGCAAGGCCGGATCCTCTGGGTCAACGAACGGGCGCGCTCCAGCCGCATCCTTCCGGGCATGCGCTATGCGGCCGGGTTGTCGCTGGCCCGGGATCTGCGCGCGGGGATGGTTTCCCCGGCCGAGATCCAGAACGCCGTCAACCGGCTGGCCGAACGGCTGCGGCGCTTCACTCCCGGAGTTGAACCGGCCGGCCTTGGAAACGGCTGGCTGAACGCCGAACCCGGGGTCTTCTGGCTCGACGCCTCCGGGCTCGAACGTCTCTACAAGACGCCCAAACGCTGGACCGACGAGATCCGGAAAGATCTCGAAGGCCCGCGCAGGAACGGGCCCGTGGGCGGGAACAGGGAGTGGCAGTTCTCGATCGTGGTGGGATTTACGCGATTCGGGACCTATGCCCTGGCCTGTGTCCGGAAGGGCATCCTGATCCTTCGTACTCCCGATGACGAACGTGAGGCTGCACGGCAGACGCTCATCGACCGGCTGTCGCTCGAACCGGCGGTTCGCGATGCCCTGCGCCAGCTCGGCATCACCACCATCGGTGGCTTCATCGACCTGCCATCGGAAGGCATCCACAAACGCTTTGGCCGGGCCGCCGCCCGCCTGCACCAGTTGGCTTCCGGCGAGCTCGCCATGCCGGTCCAACCCGACACGCCCACCCCACCGGCGGTCGAACACCGCATTCTCGATCACGGGGTAAAAGATACCGGACGCCTCGTGGCCTGGTTCGTCCGCATGCTCGAACCGCTCCTCGCAACGCTCGGCCAGCGGGCCGAATCGGTGGCCGCGCTCGATCTCGGTTTCCGCTTCGAACGCCTGGGCGATCATGTCGAAACCCTTCGTCCGGCGGCACCCACGTTGGACGCGGGCCAACTCGTCGAGTTGATCCGGCTGCGCCTGGAAACGGTCCGCCACTTTCCCGATGCGGCCGGGGAACTGTGGCTCACCGCGCGGGGCGTCACGGGAGGCGCCAAACAACAGACCCTGTTCGCTTCCAGCCGCCGCGATCTGGACGCCGCCAACCGGGCCCTGGCCCGCGTCCGCGCGGACCTGGGAGACCACACCGTCGTCCGCGCCGGGATCCACGACGCCCACCTCCCCGAAGGCTCTTTTTCCTGGGAGCGGTTCGATTCGTTGAAGCCGGCCACGCCCGGCGAGGTCCGGAAACACGGCAACCTGATCCGCCGCATCCACAACCGCCCGATCCCGCTGCCGCACCGCCCCCGCCACGAACCGGACGGCTGGATGCTCCGCGGT
>CAZTTI010000172.1:0-3582 GCA_964615925.1 uncultured Solibacteraceae bacterium | reverse complement strand
GTCCCGACTTTTAGCGTCAAACAGAATACAGCCCGCTTCGGACTTGCGCCGGAGCGGGCTGTAAACTTTTTTGTAGATGAGATCGGTTCCGCCTTTACTCAGATTGTCAGACAACGGCCTCCCTTCCTCCCTGAGCAGTTGTAGAGTCTCTTCAACGATCTTGCACAACTCGGAGAAGAGAACGGGCCGGGACAGCTACCCACGAAGCACATTACACGTCACCGCTTCCAGCGTAAACGAATCTGTCGACGCGACGGCGTCGCGGTTCCACAAACTTCCCCAAGTCGTGGCAAACGCTTCAACACGAATCGGTTTGGGACCACTCGGTTCCACAGGCTTCAACAAGACGGCAGGCCGTAGAACATCGGTGTGCGGTCTCGAGACCATGTGGAAACTCCTTCGCACCGGCGGTGCCCCGCGGCTCGCAACCGTCAGGCACCGGATAGGAGACAAGATTCTCCACACCTTTGCCCAAGCGGCAAGCCTTTTCCATATGAGCTTCTGACGGAGGCCTGAGCGGCCGAAACGACACCGATCCCGGCGCCCGGACCCAATGCGCCGGGCGGCTCTGGTGGAAGAGCCTGGAATTGGAATCACAGGTGCGCCGGGACTGATCTTCTTGCAAGCCACAGCCAGATCAGCGCCCCGAAGCTGACGATCAAGGCCGGCAGCATCGCAAGCTGCACCACATTCCAGCCATAGCTTGCGAACAGCGCGCCCGAGCTGAATGAGGACAGCGCGACAAATCCGAGGACGAGAAAGTCGTTCAACCCCTGGACCCTGGCCCGTTCCGCTCCGGAGTGGACCGAACCCAGGAGACTCGTGGCGCCGATGAAGCCGAAGTTCCAGCCGAGGCCGAGGGCGATGAGGGCGAGGTAGAACCGGTGCAGATCCACTCCCGCCGTTCCGATGGCAACGCATGCGGCGAGCAGAGCCAGACCGGTCGCGATCACACGCAGTTCGCCCAGACGCGAGATCACGTAACCGGTGAAGAAGCTCGGCGCAAACATCGCGAACACATGCCAGCGGACGACATCGGCCGCATGATCGGGCGTAAAGCCATACTCAACCATCGCGAGCGACGTCGATGTCATGACGAGGCTCATCGAACCGTACGCAACCATTCCGCAAAGAACGGCAACCAGCGCTGCCGGCTGCCGGAATATCTCTCCAAGGGATCTTCCATCCGCCACGCCGCGCGCCGGCGATCTCGGAGGCGGGATGTCCAAAAACGCGAGACCCGCTGCGCCGAGCACGTTGACTCCGACGAGGGCCGCATAGGCGCCCGCAAAGGGCGTCGGCGCGAGCAGGTCCGATGTCCGACGAACGATCTCTGGCCCGATCAACGCTGCGAGCAGGCCGCCGGCCATGACCCAGGAGATTGCCTTGGGCTTGAAATCATCGGACGCCGTATCCGAGGCCGCGAACCTGTAGAACCCCTGAAAAGACTGATAGATCCCGGTGAAGGCTGCGCCGAGCAGCAGCAATTCGAATCGCTCGGTCAGGAGCGCGTAGGCGCTCAACCCGCCGCCGGTCCCTCCGGCAACGGCTCCCAGCAAGAAGCCCGGCCGCCGGCCGAAGCGGCCCATGAGCCACGAGGCGAACGGAGCCGTGAACATCGAGGTGAGGACAATCACTGAGATCGGCAGGGTAGCGAATGCCCGGTTGTCGGCGAGCGCGGCTCCGGCGAGCCCGCCCAGGATCACGTTGACCGGCATCTGAGCGCCGAGCACGGCGCTGCAGTAGAAAAGCACCGCCACGTTCCGCTTTGCGCGTCTCGCGTCGCTCCTGACCTTTGTCAATACTCGTCCGAACGATTAGGAAGTGGAATTTCTCGAAACAGGATTCGGAGACGGAACGGGCCCGGCTCTGTCGAAGCGTTGCGTCTCGGCGTGCCAGCCGCCCACGAGCCGGCGCCGGTCCGCTCGTTTCAAGGAACCAGTATAGTCTCGAGTGCTCTAACCTTCTTTCAGCCCGACCAGTGCGGACTCAGGGGACTACCAGTTCGAACTCGTCGAGAAACTCCGGCGGTATCCCGCAGTTTTCGATGATACACACCGAATCCAGCGTTCGGTTTACCGGCGGTGGTGTCAATCCGGCCTCCTCCATCAACTCGCGGATCAGAAGGCCGGTTTCCGGATGTGCGATCGCCGATTGCACGCCGACCCGCACGAGGCCGTCCGCATAGTCCACAGGCAGCCAGGTATGGGCCGCCATCTCCGCGCTTCCGCGGGCATCGGTATTGCCGAAGTCCCGAATGTCGAGTCGTGCCCCGCCTTCTTCCACGAGCACGCGGACGACTTCGGTCGCACCCTTGTGGGCCGCCCCGTGCAGCGCCACCCGGCCGGTGTCCGCCTGATGGTTGGGGTCGATCCCCAGGTCCAGCAGCAACCGAACCGCTTCGACCGTCTGCTCGGCCGACCATTCGGACTGGATCCCTTCGACCCATCCGATGCCGGCAGCGACAGCGAGCGGTGTCACGCCCAGCGCGGTGTTGATGTGCGGGTCGGCGCCGTGCTCGAGCAGCAGTCGCATCAGGACGACGTCACCCGACTGCGACGCCCGGAGAAAAGCCGTCGCGCCTTCCTCGTTCATCCACTGGTCGGTGAACGTCGTCCGCGATTCCGTGCTGTCGATCATCCGGACATTGACGTCAGCTCCCGCGTCCAGAAGGAGGCGGATATACTCCAGATGGTCCATGTCGGCCGATCGCGTGGGATAGTCTCCACCTTCGACGTTCCGGTTGTCCGTCGCGAGATACAGCGGGGTCCACCCGCCGTTGTGGGCCAGGTTCACATCCGCCCCGTGCTCGATCAGATACGCAGCCAGCCGATAGTTCCGGTTGTGGGTCGCTGCAAGCAGCGGGCTCCAGCCATACCCGGCCGTCTGGTTCACATCCGCGCCAGCTTCGGCCAGAACCCGTGCCGTCTCCAGGGAGTTGCTCCTCGCCGCATAAACCAGAGCCGTCATCTGGCCTCCCTCGAGCTCCGGTCCCCCGCCGCCCCGGCCGCCGCCCGTACCGATGGCGACCCCACCACAGGGCCCGTCATTTTCATCAGCGGCCGGGGGACCCTCGGCCCTGACGGCCGCCTCGTCGACGACGGGCGTGAACGCCGGCGTCTGTTCGGCCTCCACCTCGGCCTGCTCGCACAGAATCCGCAGCACGTTCTGACGCACCGCGTTCCGGGGATCGCCGGACTTGCCCGGCCCACCACCGCCGCCCCCGATTCGCTCAACGGGATCGGACCGGGCCGACATGTCCGCACCCCGCTCGATCAGGAGCCCCACGGCGGCGGCATGTCCCTGATCCGCGGCCCACATCAATGGCGTGGTGCCCACCCGCGCATCCCGGGCCTCGATGTCGGCGCCGCCATCCAGCAGCGCAGCCACCGCCTCCGGGTTGCCGGTGCGCGCGGCGATCATCAGCGGCGTCCGCCCCAGCGGAAGCGGCTCGTCGGCATCGGCTCCGGCGTCCAGGAGCATCCGGATCATCCCGGCATCGCCATTGGTCGCGGCCAGCCAGAGAGGTGTCGCGCCCAGGCGATTAGCCACCGTGACGTTCGCGCCGGCCTCGATCAGCAC
>CAZTTI010000171.1:0-4059 GCA_964615925.1 uncultured Solibacteraceae bacterium | reverse complement strand
ACAATTACCTCGCAGCGAACGACGTGCCGCACATCTGGCAGATCGATGTCGGCGGCCATACCTTCCCGGTCTGGAAGAACGACCTCTATCATTTTGCGAGCCTGATATTCAAGTAATCGGCTTGCCATCATGTGGGGCCGTCTCACGAACGGAATCTCACGAGAGTTCCGGCGCGATGAAGTCGATGACCTGCCGGTCGTTCCGCCGATAGACCGAGAAGTCCTTTCTGTCGACGGTCAGGACTTGGCACCGCGAGTGAAGTTCGCTCATCATCACGATTGAGGCGTCGGCGAGATCCATTCGCGGCCAGCGGCGCATCAGCGTGCGAATGCGCGGCCACTGAGACGACAGGTCGAAGTCGAGTTGGATGACTCCGCGCTCGAGCATCTGGAATATGGAGTCGACGCTCACCCCATCCTCCCGAAGGAAATACAGGGCTTCGGTCAGCACGGGTTCGGAAGTCCGCATCGGCGGGCGAACTTGCTTCATCAGAGCGGTGGCCCATTCGTGGTAGGGGTCGCGCCGGTTCAGGTACGCCACGAGAGGGCCCGTATCGATCAGCGTCTTCACTTGCGGCGAAACTTGCGGCGCTCGTTGGTCGCGGATCTTCTGGAGCCTTCGACGCTGCCGGCAAGGTCCGAAGTCAGGGCAAACACGGAGCTGGTATCGCGATTGGAAGGGTCCTCGATGCGCTCGCGTATCAATGCGGCCACGCTCCTTCCAGTCGACTCGGCCTCGTCCCTGAGCCTCCGCAGAGTCTCCTCGGGCAGTTTGATCGTGATCCCCTTCATGGACGTGATGGTAACTCGATCATGACAGGATCGCAATTCCCCTTTCGGGATGCCGTTAAGGAGAAGGCCCGGGAACTCCCGGGCCCGTGTGCGAAGCGGCTGGTCTTCCGCTCAGTCGACGCAAGGGCCAGATCTTCCCAGAAGATCAGCATCCGTCTCGCGATCGCTCAGATGATTCGCTGGGATGCGGATGCTGCTGTCGCGGACGGCGGCCGCTGTTCAACGCGCTCGATCAGTTTCAAGGTTTCGGGATGGATCCTTGCGGGAAGGGCATCGAATGCGAACCACTCATGCCCTCGGTTTCGTTCCTGCCGCAGTCCCCGTCCGACGGCCTCCATTCGAAACATGCGGGTCGTGACATTCTTCCCGTCGACCATGAACGAGATGTCTTCCAGGTCGTCGACGACGCGCGCCCAGATTCCGCTCTCTTCGTAAACTTCCCGCACCGCCGCTTCCTGGTGTGACTCTCCCTCTTCGACGTGGCCTTTCGGAAGCACCCATTGGTTGGGATCGCGTGAAGCCTCGACGAGGAGGTACTCCGGGTGTCCGCCGCGAACCCGAGACACGACGCCGCCCGCGTGCGCCGGCGTCGCCGGCAGTGGCGTTCGGAACGAGATCTCTCCCTTGTTGGCGGTCAGCGTAATTACGGACAAATACGCCTGGTTCGTTGCCTTGAAGCGCTGCTCCATGTAACGCCAGAGTGCCAGGACGAGCAGGACGAACAGAATCGGCAGGCCGATAGGAAACGAATCCTCCCGGAAGGGCCAGGCTGCGAGGAGGAGCAGCAGGACGACGACAAAGCACCGGAAGAACTTCGAATCGGCTTCGAATCGCTGGACCACGGCCAGGCCTTCCGGGCTTTCTACGTTGAGGAATGCCTTCGACCACTGGAACGTGTTGACCGCGCTCGCGCCGCGGACCGTCGCGAGGGCTTTTTGCTTGATCTTTTTCGCACAATCGACGGCGATGTTGCGCTCGCGCTTGAACACCAGCCAGACGAGCGCGCGTACCGGCCACGGCAGAAGCCGGCCGCGGGGGCGGGCCAGCCTCGCGATCTGCGCGTCGAGCGTGTACCGCCGCGCCCAATCGTAGAATTCGTCGAGCCAGGAGCCGAGAAGAAAGACGAGATGGCCGAACAGGTAGCTAGCGAACAGGAACGCGGCCCAGCGTTCGACGCCCTCGAGCCCGGCGATCGCGCCGCCGAGGACCAGCCCATCGACGAGCAGGATGGTCAGGGCGGCCCCTGGCAGCAGGATCGAAAAGAAGTCCATCAGCCCGACGAAAAACTTTTGCGGCTCGAAGCTCATCGTAGGCGATGGTAGCCGCGAATCGGAACGCAGTGGGAGGAATATCGAGCCGAAGCTCAATCGTTCATGCTTCCGGGAGCCGTATTCACCATCCAGGCCGAAAAATCCTGGAGGAACCTCCGAAAGCCCTGGAGGTGTTCGGAAGGGAAGTCGTAGCGTTCGACCGCGTGTGCGAGCACGCGCTCGAAACACGCGAGCCACACCTGGCGGGCCGGTTCGTCGATCACGAACGGGAGGTGGCGGGCCCGCATCCTCGGGGAGCCGTACTTCTGGATATAGAGCGGCGGGCCTCCGAGCAGGGTGATGAAGAACAGGGCCGATTTCTTCGACGCTGCTTCCATGTCGGGCGGAAACAGGTTGCGGATCGGGGACCGTTCGAGTTCTTTGTAGAAGTCCGACATCATCCGGAAGATGTTTCCCTCTCCCATGACGCCGTAAACTTCCTTGCTCGGCCCTGGCCCATGGGGCGGGCCGCCGGGCGGTGTGTAGATGACGCGATCGTTCATCGGGCGAGCGTCTCGTAACGCGCCATCAGGTCGATCGACCGGATCGGTTCGGCGCCGAGCGTGCGGCCGACCACCGGTAGTTCCAGGATCTCGGCATGGGTCATCGGAAGGCTCTTTCGTAGAGTGCGCGTGCTTCGGGTTTGCCGAACGCCCGCGGGTTGAACGTGCCGGTCCATTGGGTGGCCGCGTTCTCGGCCAGCCGGTCGAAGTCGTTCCGGTCGACGCCAATCGACTCGAGCGTTGCGGGAAGCCCGCCGGCGCGGGTCAACTCCGAGAGGCGTCCGGCAAGCCGTTCTCCGGGATTGGGGCCGGGATCGATTCCGGCCGTCCGAAGCAGGTCGGCGTATCGCTCTCCCACGACCTCCGCGTTCCAGCGGACCACGTGAGGGAGCATGACGCCGATGGCCACGGCGTGGGTCGTCCCATAGGTTGCCGTCAACGGATTCGCGCACGCGTGCGTCGCGCCGAGCATCGCCTGTTCGATCGCCACGCCGGCTTCGTGGGCGCCCAAGAGCATGGCCCCGCGCGCCGCGAGGTCTTCGGGATGATCCAGCACGCGTTCGAAATGGGCCTCGATCAGGCGCCAGGCGTCGCGGGCGAACAGGTCCGATATCGGTGTCCGTGGCGCCGAGACGAACGATTCCACCGCATGGGAGATCGCGTCGAACCCGGCCGTGGCGGTGACCGTCCGGGGCTGGGTCAAGGTCAGGACGGGATCGAGAATCGCGACGCGAAATGCGGCCTTCGGGTCGCCACACGCCATCTTCGCGTGCGTTTCGGCGTCGGAGATCAAGGCGTTGATCTGGGCTTCGCTCCCCGTTCCCGCGGTCGTGGGGATTCCGATGCTCGGAAGCATCGGCCGGGTGGCCTTTCCCTGTCCCCAGTAGTCCCGCATCGTTCCGCCGTTGGTCAGAACGAAGTTGATGCCCTTGGCGCAATCCATCGAGCTTCCGCCGCCGAGGCCGATGATGCCGTCGATCGCGTGTTCGGCGGCGACCTTGCGCCCGGCCTCGACCATGGCCGAATCCGGGTTGGGCGAGAGATCGCTGAAAACGACGGATTCGATCCCCGAGGTCCGGAGGTTCTCGACGGCGCGGGGCGTGATCCCGGTCTCGACGATGGGGGGATCCGACACGACCAACGCCTTCCGGATTCCGAGTTCCGCGGCCAGCTCGCCCAGCCGAGCGAGCGTGTCCTCGCCAAACACGACACGAACCGGCGGCTCGAATTCGAACGGCGTAATCATGGGCCGAGGGGATTCCAGACCCGTTCGAAGCCGAACTCCTGGAAGTCGGCAGTATTGGCCGTTGCGAACCCGGTCACGCCCTGGCGCCGGAGCGACAGGGCCAGACGGGTGTCGTAGATGCGGCGCCGGGCGAAGGGAACCTGGACCGCACGGTTCCACAGCTCGTTGTGGAGTCCGACGCTGTCGGAATCGAACCCGAGCAGCATCCA
>CAZTTI010000170.1:0-2787 GCA_964615925.1 uncultured Solibacteraceae bacterium | reverse complement strand
CTGGAGGGAACGATTCCCGAACCAACCTTCCGCCTCATCCGGCGATTTCCGGCGAGCGACAGGTACCTGCTCCAAGCCGTCGCCCGGCGGGCGATCTGGGAAGACGGCCGATCGGACGTCCTCGAAGGTTACCTCTCGGCAACGCTGGGTCTGGTCGACGGGAACGCAAACGAAACGCGCGACCTGCTGGGTCTGGTCGAACGCTACAAGCCCGCCGACATCGGGGACCTGGTCGCGAAGATTCCCCGGTGGCGGGAGGCGCTCCGAAGCGATCTGGGCCTCGCGTCCGGAGGCCGGCTGTTCTTCAACGAACGGATCGAGCAGTCCCACGGCGGGGAGAGCGGCCGGCATTCCGCCGAGGACGCGATGATCGAAGGGAAAAAGAGGGACCTGGCCTTTCTGGAACGCCTCGAACGGGTCCTGGTCGGATGATCCACGAACAACCAAGTACTACAGTCTGACCCCGAAAGGACGCGGCCATTTCCGCCAGGAAGCCAGGATCTGGAGCAGATATGCCAGTGCTGTGGGAACGCTGCTTGCCACGACTCGGGTGGAAGGACAGGCATCGTGACTCACGGTGATGGCAGCTTCGTCTCCGTTTCCAACACCACAAGTACGCCGAAACATAATTGGGTCGAAATTCCGCAGCCTGCAGCCTCCGCGGAGCGGGATGAGACCTCATGCAGGGCGCACGAAGGCCGCGCGTGCATCCTCGACCTGGCGTTGGAACGCGCAGCCCTCCAGATGGTCATTGACCAGTCCCATGGCCTGCATATGGGCGTACATCGTGGTGGGCCCCACGAAGGTGAACCCCCGCCGGCGCAGGTCCTTGCTCAGAGCCCGCGAGCTCGGTGTCTCGGTGATCTTGCGCAGGGCGGCGTAGGTCAGTCGACGTGGGCGCTCGCGCGGAGGAGGCTCGAAGTCCCAGAAATAGGCCGCCAAGGATCCGCGCTCCTCGATCAGTTCGAGCGTGCAGCGGGCGTTGTTGATGGCGGACTCGATCTTACCGCGGTGGCGGATAATCCCCGCGTCGCGGAGCAGGCGTTCCACACTGCGCTCGTTGAAGCGGGCCACCGTGGCCGGGTCGAATCCCCTGAACGCGCGGCGGAAGTTATCTCGCTTGCGTAGTACCGTCAGCCAGCTCAGCCCAGCCTGGAAGCCTTCCAGGCACATCTTTTCGAAGGTGCGCACGTCATTGGCATGCGGGAGCGCCCACTCCTCGTCATGGTAAGTCTGATAGAAAGGGTCGTCACCGGGCCACCAGCAGCGGGCGACGCCGTCCGCTCCAGTCCGTAAGCCATCACGAGCACTCATAACGGCGAGCCTAACAGGCCCACCCTGGGTGAGTACCGGTATTTCGCACGGCTTGCTCGTAGCGTATCGCGGCGAGCGGATCGACGCGGACCCCCAAGCCGGTCCGGTGTTTGAATCGGTGCAGGATGAGCACGGCGATCGACACTCTGCTGACGCGGATGCCGTGTCGGCGACGCTCCGCAACCGCGGGACCGAGATTACAGCCGACCCGGTCGGCCTTGGAGAGTCGTTTGCCGCGGATTCTGCTCACGTTCGACAATGGAAGACATTCCGGCGACGGAGTCGGCTCGATGCGGCCCCGGAAGACCTCAGCAAGATCTTTCTTGCCGTCGGAGAGTTCGCCAAACCCGTGCTGTCTGGATCGGCGACCCGAACAGGTTTCCGAGCGTGGTGGGCGGCGGGTGGGCCCTGGACCGAGGAATAGGAGGTATCGCCTTGCGGCCCCGAAAGTCCGTCTTGCTTCTCTGGGTTGTCTGACACGGGAGGTCTCAGCGTGAGCGGAATCCAGAGCCTTGCTTTCAAACGATACGTCGGCATCGACTACTCAGGAGCGGAGACGCCCGAGTCGAGCCTGAAAGGCCTTCGCGTATTCATGGCGGATCACGTGTCGGAACCGGTCGAACTCCGACCGCCACCGAGTCCTCGGAAGTACTGGACACGACGCGGCATCGCTCAATGGCTTATCGAAAGCATTCCCGAGTGGGAGGCGACTCTCATTGGGATCGACCATGCGTTCTCTTTTCCGAAGCAGTACTTCGACCTCTACCGGCTTCCTCCCGACTGGCCCGCGTTTCTCGAAGACTTCCGGCGTCACTGGCCGACGGACGACGATTTTACGTACGTGGACTTCGTTCGGGACGGCGTGTGCGGCAAGGGTCATTCACGATGGGGCGACGTGCGCTGGCGGCGTCTGACGGAGATCCGGTCACGGACGGCGAAGTCCGTATTTCACTTCGATGTGCCCGGCTCCGTTGCCAAGTCCACTCACGCCGGGTTGCCCTGGTTGCTCCACGTTCGGCGGCACGTTGGGAGGCACGTGCACTTCTGGCCGTTCGACGGATGGGAGGTGCCTCCAGAGAAATCAGCGATCGTGGAAGTCTATCCGCGACTGTGGAGTGATTTGTTTCCCCGTGAGAATCGGACTTCCGACCAGCACGACGCCTGGTCGATTGCGGAATGGATGCGCCGAAACGACAGGAACGGACACTTGGCGGCATTCCTGGAGCCCGGTCTTATCCCGCCCGAACGCACGATCGCCGAGATCGAAGGTTGGATGCTCGGAACCGTCAGTCCGATTGGCTGACCGGCACGGCGCGACTACTTTTTTCGTTCTGCGGCTGTCATGGAGGCGGATTCCCGGACCGGTACTTGATAGGGAAGGAGGCGAAGAAGCCGCGATCCCCCGTCACGCAACGTGGCGATGCCCGGAAGATGTTCAGCCGAAGGCGTTTGACCACAAATTGGCCACTCCAG
>CAZTTI010000169.1:0-3733 GCA_964615925.1 uncultured Solibacteraceae bacterium | reverse complement strand
GCCCGTGGCGGGCGCGGGAGCGCGAACCAGCTCCTGCCTGGTGTATCCCGGAGTCTTCTCATTGGCGATGTTGTTGGCAGCCACGGCCAGCGACTGGGTCGAGACCTGGAGCGACCGCAACGCGGTCTGGAGGACAGAGTTGATTCCCGACATCCCTCAGGCCTCCATTCGGAACTGCTCGGCCGCGGGACGCGGCACCGGGGAGGCCCCGTTCGGTCCATAGGCCTGTACAGCAAGGGCGAAGTGGGGAGAAATCGAAATGAGATTGAGCAGCAGGGCCGAGTTGAGCCGGGCCTTCATCGCAAACGCCCGGGCCCGATCCCGAGGCAAGCGTGCCAGATCCGGCACGCCCGAATCGACCAGCCGCGACTGTTCCCGGGCACTGGCTTCGTATCGATCGGCATCGAACCCGGTCAGCGCGTCCGTCTTGGCCGATTCCAGTTCGAGGAGTCGCTCAATCCAGTCCTCCGGAGAGATACCGGTGGTGCTTGCGGACCGGTTGGATTGTCTCATCTCGGTTCTCCCGCTCAACCGGCGGCGCCAGGGCATCTTCCGCACCCTCTTCGCGATCCGCCCGATAATTACGACGAGTGTCGTTAAACGCGCCCGCTGACGCGGGCGCGCCGTCTCAACGCTTGCTCGCGTCGATTAACTTTTGGGCAATAGCCTCGCCGGAAACGGCATAGGTTCCGTTTTCGATCTGGGCTCGGACGTGATCGATCCGCTCCGCCCGCGTGGTCTCGGCCACCTGAACGAGCCGGTCGATCTCCTTGACGGTTGTGGAAAGCGCGACGGAATCCTCTCCGTTCGACACTCCCGGGGTTTTGTCCTTCCCGTCCACGGTCCCCGCGGCGGGCCGGACTTCCAATCCGCGATCGAGGGAAATCTGGTCCCCGACCCCCTGATTGGCAACGTTAATCCGGTCTATACTCATTACAAGCTCCTGACTGGCCGTGGTTTAAGTCGGCCAGGCGGATTGAACCACCCGCTACGTTTCTCATCGGCACCGCCGTGAGCGCCCTTTAGGCACATTTCGCCTTAGCGATCACTCCGACACCTCGAAGTGGATGTGCGGGCCGGTGGACCTCCCCGTCGATCCGACGAGGGCAATCACGTCTCCCGCCCGCACCACGTCGCCGACCGAAACCGTGTTGACCTGGTTGTGGGCATAAAGCAACTGGCGCCCGCCCGCGGTCTCGACGACGACCGTATTCCCGAATGTGCCGCGAAGTCCGCTTTCGACCACCCTCCCGGTTTCCGTCGCGCGAACCGGTGTCCCTTCCGGAGCGGCAATATCCGTTCCCCGGTGGAACCGGCGCTCTCCCGTAATCGGATCCTCGCGCCAGCCCGGCACCGACGTGATCCGGCCATCCACCGGCAGAACCGCGGGCAGCGATTCCGGAGCGGCCCCGCGTCCGGAGCCAGCATCAACTCCCTCGGAGATGCTGGACTGGGAAGCCGCCCGCGCGATGGCTTCCTCCAGTTGATACCGGAGCGGCGTCTCCAGATCCGCGGAAAGCGCGATCGCCAGCTCCTGTCTGAAGATCCCCCGGTAAATCTCCGAACTCGCCGAATCGCCGTAGAGGCCGCCTTCGGCCTCGACGCTCTGCTCCATACTCTCGATCAGCAACTCCATGAACATCGCCTCAACCTGGTTGGCGATGTCGGAGGGCTTCAGCTCTCCGTTGGCGTATCCGGCACTGATGCTGGAAATGTCGAAGTTCATGCCCGGTCCTAGAGAACCTCCAACTCCGCGCGGAGCGCTCCGTGAGCCGCCAGAAGCTGGAGGATGGCCACGGTATCTCTCGGCGTCACCCCCAGCGCGTTCAAGGCCGCGATCAGATCGTCCACGGTTGCGCCCTCGGACCCGCCGTCGATCGTCACGAAATTGCCCAACTGCTCCTCCACCGTCACGGCCTGATCCGGGACGACGACGGTCTCCCCGTCGGAGAAGGCCTGCGGCTGCGACACCTGAAAGTCCGTGTCGATCTGGATCGTCAGGTTCCCGTGCGAGATCGAAACCGGTGCGATGCGCACGTCCCTTCCGATGGATACCGAACCCGTCCGCTCGTTCACCGCCACCCGCGCCCGCAGGTCCATCTCGATCGGAATACTCTCCAGCTCCGCGAAGAATTCGATCGGACGGGTCTGGTAACCGGCCGGCACACCCACGCGAATCGTTCTCGCATCAATGGATCTCGCAATTTCCGCGCCAAAGTACTCGTTAACGGCACGACTGACGCGGGACGAGTTGGTAAAGTCGGCCTCGTGGAGCACAATTCCAGTGAATTCAATGGTTTCCGGGACGCCCACCACCACTTCACGCTCCACGATCGCTCCATTGGGGATCCGCGCAGTTGTCGGGTGATTGACAGTGACCCCCGTCGTCGCGTTTCCGGCGCTGAACCCGCCCAGCACCAGCGATCCCTGGGCCACGGCGTAGATCTCATTGTTCTGCGCGACGAGGGGTGTCTGAAGAAGGACACCACCCTGGAGGCTCGACGCATCTCCGATCGAGGAGACCGTGACGTCGATGGTCGAACCGGACCGCGCGAACGCGGGCAGGAAAGCCGTAACCATCACGGCCGCCACGTTGCGTACGCGAATGGCCTGGTCGACCGTAATCCCGGCTCGCTCAAGCATGTTGGTCAGCGATTGGGCCGTGAAATACGTCTGGTTGCGATCTCCGGTATTGTTCAGCCCGATGACGAGACCGTAACCGGTGAGCGTGTTCTGACGCACACCCTCGAACTCGGCAATGTCCTTGATGCGGGAACCGCCTTGACCGAATAGCGGCGATACCGCGAAGAGCGCCACCAGAACGACCGACAAACCGATTCGTGCCATCATTCCTCCTAGAACGGCGATATGAACTCGATGAACCGGTAGAACAGTCCCGGTTTGTTGGCCCTCGAAACGACGCCGTCCCCGTCGAACGTCACAGTCATGTCGGCGACGCGGCTCGAGGAGATGACGTTGGCCGGGCCGATGTCCTGCGTTCGCGCCACTCCACGCAAGGTCAGAATGTGCTTTTCCTGGTTCACCGTGACTTCCTTGGTTCCTTCGAGAACGACGGCGCCGTTGGGGCGCACTTCCACGACGCGCGCCGAAATCGAGGCGACCAGCGATCCGGTCCGCGACGTGCTCCCTTCCCCGTCGAACGAGAGGTCGGTCATCGCGTTGAGGAGGCTCGCGAAGTTCATGGGAGACCCGTTGGTCTCGATTCCGAACAGCGACGGTGCGGCCGCCGAGGCCGATCCGCCGCGTTCGGTCGACGTGTTGGCGGAATTCGTGGCCGTGGACGTCTCGACGATCTGGATCGTCACGATGTCGTCGACGTTCCGGGCCTTGTGGTCCACGAACAGGGAAGCATTGCGAGACCCTGCCGGGAACAGCGAAGGATTCGTTGAGGAGCCCGTCGGGGACGCCGTTTGATTTTCCTCGAGAAACTGCTCGAGAAGAAGCAGCAACTCCTGTTCCCTCGCCGCGTCGATTTCGGTTTCAACGGCCTGGCCCATCAACGGCGAAGTCGAGAGCAAGGCGACCATCAAGAGCTGAATGACTTTCATTGATTCCTTCCCTGGACTGCCGCCACCCGCCCGGGGCCGATGATCCGAACGCGCGTCCGGCCATCGCCCGAGAGGTGTCCAACATCGATGACGTCCCCGTATTTCCCGCTCTCCTGGGCCTCCATGACGGCCGAAACGACGACATCTCCCACCCGCGCTTCGAC
>CAZTTI010000168.1:0-4776 GCA_964615925.1 uncultured Solibacteraceae bacterium | reverse complement strand
AGTCACGATCCCCCGCCTCGCATAGTGCATCTGGGTGACGGCCCCGTTCCCGATCGCCCGACGGGGGCGCCGGCCGAACCCCGGGTGCAATTCCAGGCGGGTGACCCGGTCCCCATCCTGCGCTTTTTCCCGGTGGCTCTCGCTGATGTAGCCGTCGTCTTCGGGTTTCGACGTCCTTCCGGCGTATTGCTCGGTGTCCTTGCGCTGGGTGATCCACTCTTCACGAATCGCCGGCAGACTCTTCCGCACGTCGCACTCGATTTCGGGATCCCCCCACGGCCCGCGCGTGTCGTAGACGAGGACCCGAGCGTTCGGCTCCCGCCGTCCGTCTGAGAGAGGCGTATCGGTGAGGTCGATGGCGCGAAAGGGAACGCGCGTGCGGCCTCCGGGGCCGCTCACGTACACCCGCCGGCTGTGGGCGAAAGACTCCTCCGGACGCGTGGAATCAGGAATCGGTTTGGCGGTACTCATGAATGCTCCCTCCGTCGGCATTACCCGAATCAGGTGTTGGCGATCCCACAACCGGAACCGCCGAGGGTCGACGTGCCTGCCGGCGCCGTCCTCTCAGCCGCGATTTTGGCTCCCCTGTGTCATCAGAACGCGAAAGTCCGGAACGTGCAAAAGGCCCCGCCGCGTCGCCGCGCGCGAGGCCTTCGGATAAACGAGGCGTTCTAGGCGCTGAACGAAGATCCGCAACCGCACGTGCCGGTCGCGTTCGGATTGTTGAACTTGAAGCCCGCTCCGTGCAGACCGTCGACATAGTCGACTTCGGCGCCGTCCATGTGGAGAAGACTCGATCGGTCGACAATGACCTTGAGTCCGTCGAACTCAAAAAGGTTGTCCGTCGACTCGTTGTACGCCTTATCGAAACCCATGCGGTAGGAGAACCCCGAGCAGCCGCCCCCGACGACCTGGATTCTGAGCCCTGCGTACGCTTCGGGCTGGTCGGCCAGGATCTCCTTGACCTTGTCTTCGGCTTTCTTGGTCAGTGTTATCGACATTTGGCTTCTCCTGTTTCTGAGATGAATCCACGATCCGGGCAGCTACTCCGTGCCGGCTGCAATGCCCATGACCTGTAGACGGACCAGCCGCTCGCGGGGTCCGTCCAGTTCTCCTATTATGACCGACTGCCATTCCCCCAGCACGACCTCGCCATCGGCCACCGGAAGCGTGACGCTGGCTCCGAGAACCAGGGAGCGCAGGTGGGCATCGGCATTGTTGCGGTCGCAGTCGGACCACTCCGGGTCGTTGTGCCGGTAGTACCCGTCCCGGCTGACCAGGCTCTCGAAGTGTGCGCGGATGTCGAACAGCAGAGCCTCCTGCCATTCGTTGATGAATATGGCGCTGGTCGTATGCATCGAGGATACAACAATTTGTCCCGCGGTGACACCGGAGGACCGGACGAACTCCCGGACCTCGCCGGTCAGGTTATGGAGTTCCACGCGCTCACGGGTCTCCACCTTCATGGTCGTGCTGACAACGCGATATGGCCCTTGAACAACTTCAACGGCGGACTGATCCAGCGCTTTCGCGGAAACGGAAGCCATATGTCATGAACCCCTTCTTGAAAAGGTTGTTAGCGCAACGGCGCATTATAACAAAATTTGCGGCCCCCCTCCCCGAACGGGTCAAATGCCGCCGGCCCGAGACGCATGAACTTTATAACATAAAGCCGCCGCAAGGGGCGAAAATTGACATTGCCCCCTTCGTTCCTGTAACACATCTACGGAATGGTCCTTTATGTTTCGGTCGTTGTCCTGATTTTCCTCGTCGCGGGCGTCGTCTACGCCAACCGTCGGCAGGCACGGGCAACCCTGGCGGATGCTCCGCCCGAACCCAACGTCGATCTCTCCTATCGTCCCACGGTCGATCCGAAAGCCGAAGAGCGCAACGAGCTCCTCGAGCGCCCGCGCGATCCCGAGTTGCGGAAGCTGTCCAAGACCGATCTGGTCATGGAAGTCCTGAAGGAGTGCTACGACCCGGAAATTCCCCTCAACATCGTCGACCTGGGGCTGGTCTACGGAGTCGAAGCCCATCGCGAAAGGACTGCAGTCCGTATGTCGCTCACCGCACCCGGGTGCCCGTCGAGCGAAGCCATCAAACTCGACGTCCGCAGCAAGCTCGAAGAAGCCGGGTTTCCCGCGCCGAGCGTCGAGATCGTGTGGGAGCCGAAGTGGACGGCCCATCGCATTTCGCCCGAAGGCCGGAAGCAGCTCGGGATCGAGGAAGGCGGCGATGCCACGAAGTTGATCCCTCAATATCCGGATCCGCCGAAGCAATCGGCCGTCGGCGACAACTGACGTTTCACCGATCCTCCAACCCGATCCAAAACGAAAGGGTGACCCGGCGGGCCACCCTTTCTTGATTCCAGGTTTGCGATCGCGGCTCAGTTCTGCGCGCCGACCGCCTCCTCGGATTCTTCCTCCTGGCGATTGAACACTTCGATCTTGATCAGATCCAGTTTGCTCGGGCGCTTGCCCATCGCCAGCTCTTCGTAGTATTCCTTCGCTTTTTCGGCATCGCGCTCCACCTTCCTCCGGGCCTTCTCCTCATCGGCCGCCGTCAGCGGCAACTCGCCTCGATCCCGAACGCGCTCGGCGTCTTCCGGGCGGACGGAGAGGGCGTGCTCGAGAGTGACGAGCTCGACGTCGTGACCGCCGGCATAGACACCGTGCTTGCCGTGCTCGCGGTACCATTCGGCCACCGAGTGGGTCTTGAACATGTTCTCGATGATGTTCCGCCAACCGATTCCCGTGTTGTACGCGCAGAAGGAAATCTCGCCCAACTGCGTCGCGTAGGGGATGATGCACATCTCGGTGCGACGGAAGTCATAGTTGAACAGATCCTGGAACCACATGCCCGCGACGAACAGGAAGTTCCACGGGTCGGAACGCCGCTTCTCGATGTCGGAAAGACGACTGTCCCCGTCGATGGACCCGTAGTTCTTGCCGGTCAGGCCGAACGACTTGTCGAACTTCTTGAACAGGTCCATGAGCGTGAGCCCGGCCGGAGCCTTGTGCGGGTTGTAGTGCTTGAGCAGGGCGAGACCCATCATGGCGTTGGACATCCATTTCCCACGCCCGAGGTCGGTGATCCGCTGCATGTCGGAGACCAGACCGGGGATGTTCAGGAACTGGGGAACCGGCGCCATCGCCTTGGTTTCCTTGTTGATCATGAGGGCGGTCCCGACACCGCAGTTCGGGTGGCAACCGCAACTCACCTGCCCCCACTCCCGGCCGGGACCGTGGGCGAGATCGGCGAAGTCGGCGAACGATCCCATCAGCGACAGCGGGAACCAGTCGCGCGTCGGCTCGGTGATGCCCACCTGCTGCTTGACGTCGTGCGCCAGGTGCGACAGCGTATACCGCTGCCGCAGGCGCCGTTCCGGCGTCACTTCCTCGTCCCGGCCCGTGAACGACACCGGCTGGAACGCGATGAAGGCGACCTTCTTCGGATTGTCCTTCGCGAAGCGCAGGATCGACCCGACCTGGTCGTTGTTGACGCCGTTGACGAGCGTGACGACGAGGATGATCTCGACGCCAGCCTCGTGCAGGTTATTGATCGCCTGCAGCTTGACGTCGAAGAGGTTGCCGACCTGACGGTGGCTGTTGGCATCGTTTCCGATTCCGTCGAACTGCAGGTAGACGAACCGCAGTCCCGCCTCCGCCGCCTGGCGGGCGAATTCCGGGTCCTTGGCGAACTCGATCCCGTTCGACGCCGCCTGGGTGCTCGAGAATCCCAGTTCCCGGGCGTAACGCACGGCATCGAGAAAGTACGGCGACATCGTCGGCTCGCCGCCGGAGAACTGAATGGACATCTGGCGACGAGGCTTGATCTTCATCGCGTTGTCCATGATTTCCTTGATGTCGTCCCAACTCAGCTCGTGGACGTATCCCACCTGGTTGGCATCCATGAAGCACGGGTCGCACATCATGTTGCACCGGTTGGTGAGGTCGACGGTCAGCACGGACCCGCGTCCGTGTTTGATCGTGCTCGAGCCGTGGTTGTGGAGGTCCTTGTCGTTGTGGGCCGGGAGATCGCGCCCAGGGAAGTTCTTCTCGATCCACTCGAGGAACCGGACGTCGATCGCCATCATGTCCTCGACGCGGCCATGCTTTGGGCAATCCTTGATCATCCAGACCTGCCCGTCGCGCTCGACGATGTCGGCTTTCACCTCGCCGACCTTTTCGTGGAGCAGCGTCGTCCAGTCCTGGGTCCCATTGATGATGGCTTCCCGGGCTTCCTGGACGCACTGGGGACACAGGGAGTCGGTTTGCCTCGGCCATCCGAGAGCCGGCTTGGTCTTCTGCCATGACTTCTGCAGGGGCTTGTCAGACCATTTCGGCGTAAACGATTCCTTCACGTCGTATCTCGCGACATACTGCATCGCATCGAGCGCCTTGCCGGCGGTGAAACACACGGCAGCGTCGACGAATCTCATCGCCTTGTTCCCCACGGAAGGTTTGAAGTTTCCCGAATTGTTCTGAGCGGCCGAAACGGCCTGCTGCTCTAAGGTAGCCAATGTGCCTCCTAAATATCCCGTTCAGTGCTCGTCGATCCGTGCTCGCCCGCAGTCGTCGTTGCAACCTGACGACCTCCAGGACAGCGTTCTCGGCCTGATGCGCTTTCGCACACGGCCACATCCACACGTCAAGTGCGTTTGCCCGAGCCCAAACTTGTCGCTCCACAGCCGGGCAGGTACACCCCAACCCGTGACTGCAGAGCGCAGGTAGAATAGCGCAGTGAATTCAACTTGTTCAATACAAATGTTGCGTT
>CAZTTI010000167.1:0-2654 GCA_964615925.1 uncultured Solibacteraceae bacterium | reverse complement strand
ATCGGGCAATGCCTTTCTTGACATCTCGCGTGCAATTCGGTAACGGAGCCACGCCGACGTCTTTGAGCAGGATCTGAGCGCCACCCCTCTGAACGATTCCGAAGAAGATGTCGTCAGGATCGGGACCCTGGAAGGTGATCTCGAATCCAAGCCGGTCCCGGTAGAACGAGAGCGATGACGGCACGTGGCTGACGATAAAGAAGGGGGAGATTCCGGAGATCTCTGCTTGTGTCATGAGGTCCAGGTCCGTCATCCTTCCCACGGTTACGGCCGTTCGGTACCCTCTCCATCAATGGCGCGTTATGCGGCGTATTATGGGGCACCCATCCGCCGGGCTCAACTCTTCCGTCACTCGCGGGAAAGCGCCATGAAATCCGACCAAGCCAGTCGTACGGCCTCCATCGTGGGCATGGCCCGCGCCCTTGCCCACGGGATGAAGGGCGCGGGGCGATTCCACGACCCGATCGCGTTCAGGTTGCTCGGCGAATCGGAACGGCAGCGCGTGGAGCGCATTCGAGCCGGTGTGCACCCGCGGGGGTTGGCCGAGCGCCTCCAGCACGTGCATCTTTCTCGCGAGGCCTCGATGATCGTGGCGCGAACCATTGCCGTCGACGATGCCGTACGTGAGGCGTCCACGCCGCAGCTCGTCATCTTGGGAGCCGGCCTCGACGGACGCGCCTGGCGTATGGAGGAACTCGGCCAGACGGTCGTGTTCGAAGTTGACCACCCGGCCTCCCAGCGTGAGAAGCGGTCGCGAGCCGAGGGGTTGAAGCCAAGCGCTCGCGAGGTGCGGTTCGTGCCGGTCGACTTCGCGAAGGACGACCTTTCCGACGCACTCGTCCGGGCGGGCCACGACACGAAGGCCACCACGACGTGGATATGGGAGGGAGTCGTGGCGTATCTCGACCGTGGTGACATCGAGTCGACGTTACGAGTGGTCGAGGCGCGCTCGACTCCCCGCAGTCGGCTCGTCATCGTCTACCACCAGCCGGCGTTGATGTTGATCGTGTTGTCCCTCATCGTGCGGCGATTCGGCGAGCCGATCCGTACGGCGTTGACCGAAAGGCAGATGCGGAAGCTACTCGAAAAGCACGGATTCGAAGTTCAGCTCGACGAGGATTTGCCGACGATCGGCGCGAGACTATCGCGCGAAGTGGCGCGCGCGACGAAGATCATGAGGCACTTGCGAGTCGTAACGGCGGACCGGCGTCTTTCTTCAAGCAAGTTGCACGGCGGCGATCGCGTTTATGGCTCGCGCCGTTAATCACACGACATGCCCTCCGACGTCGATGACGATTTTTCCCGCGGTTCTCCCGCTCTGCGAACGCTGCCAGGCCGAGCGGAGATCCGTGAGGGGATAGCGCGTGTCGATCACCACGCGGAGCTTGCCGGCCTCGACCAGGCGATCGAGGATACGCAAATCCTCCGCGTTCGACCTCAACATGACGGCCCGCACTTTCTTGCCGGTGACGGGGTTGAGGAGGCTCCGGATGAAGACGCCCAGGCCCGGCATGGGAGTGACGTATCGTCCCCCGCTGCCGAGCAGCGCGAGCCAGGGAAACGGGCTGGGCCCGACGCAGTCGAGCACGATGTCGAAAGGGGTCTGTCCGGCGTACGGATTCGGCTTGTTGTAGTCGATGACCTCGTGCGCACCGAGTGAAGAGACCAGTTCGAGATTGCGTGCGCTCGACACACCCACGACCGTCGCTCCGGCGGCGCAAGCGATCTGCACGGCGATGTGGCCGACACCCCCGGACGCACCCACCACGAGCAGGCGTCCGGACGCGCCGTCCAGCGGAAGGCCGGCCCGGTCGCGTAGCGCCTGGAGGGCCGTCATACCAGCCAGGGGAAGTCCGGCCGCTTCCCCCGGTTCCATGCCGGGGGGTGCTTTGGCCAGAACGTCCGATCCGACGACTGCAAAATCCGCACACGCGCCCGTCCCGCCGTTCATCGCAATCCTCGCGTGCACGCGGTCGCCGACAGAATAGCCGGTGACGCCCGGCCCCAGTTCCACGATGTCCCTAGCCACGTCGAAACCGGGCACGAAGGGGAGCTTGACCGGCATGAACAGCCTGAGGCGTCCACTCGCCAGCTTCCAGTCCACCGGGTTCACGCTACTGGCGATGACGCGCACCAGAACCTGACCGGGGCCCGGCGACGGACGGCCGGCATCGACCAACTCGAGTCGTTCGGGGCCGCCGTAGGCCCGGTAGATCATCGCGCGCATGTCGTCTGCATTCTTCTGGTGTGCTCGCGTTTCAAAAAAATGGGGACGAGAGCCGTGGGGTGATTCCGGACCGATGTCTTTCTCAGCGCGTGCGTGTTGGCCAACCCCGGCACCCAAGTCTCGGCAGCCGCTACTCGCGGCCTTCGAGCAGGCGGGAGAAGCCGACGACGACCTGGACCTCGAGCGAGCCCTGCGGCAGGTCCGGCGCTCCCAGTCGCGTGATCAGGAACCGGCCGTCCGGCGCCTCGTCCCACGTCCGGTTCGCACCGTAGTAATACGGGCCGGTCAGACCGAGCGAAGCGGGAGTGCCGATATCGAACGGTTCGTACTCCACTGGGACGGCCGCGACGCTCTGGCCGTTGAAGAAGAGGATTTCCGAACCGTCCCGGGAGAAGACGGAATGGGAGCCGGGTCCGACCGTGAAGCT
>CAZTTI010000166.1:0-4613 GCA_964615925.1 uncultured Solibacteraceae bacterium | reverse complement strand
ATCCGGACCTACCGCTCGGTCCTTTCGAAGGTCCGGGCCGCGCGCAGCGGATACGACCGCGTCGATCCGGAGCCGGTGATGTTCAAGGTTGCCGAGGCCTACATGCACGCCGAACGCTACGAGGAGGGGCGCGCCGCCTTTCTCGCCCTGGCCGAAAGCGAAGGTCTCGACGAGGAGCTGGAATCGCGGACACGGCTCTGGCTCGGAAAGATCTTCGACAGCCAGGGGCGGAGGGCCGAAGCCATTGGCGAGTACAACCGCGTCCTCGAGCTGGCGCCTCACGAAGACATCAGGGACGAGGCCGAGCGGTACCGCCGGCGGCCTTATTCCGGGTAGGCGCCGACCCCGCGTTCTTCGAGGAACGCCCGCACTTCTTCCAGTCGCGGAATCGGGTTCCGGGCCCCGACGCCCGTACACTGGATTGCCGCCACAGCGTGCGCGAAACGGATCATTTCCTCCAGCTCCCAACGGCGAACCAGGCCGTAGATGAAGGCCCCGTGGAAGACGTCGCCGGCGCCGGTCGTGTCGCGGGCTTCGACCTCGAACGCGGGTGAGAGGACGGGGACGCCGTCGACGACGAACGCGGCGCCCTTTGAACCGAGCGTGACTCCGGTCAATGCCTGGGGAAACCGCTTCGACAACCCGAGCGCCGCACTCTCCGGGTCGGTTTCTCCGGTGACGGCCGTTGCGAGTTCCTCGGCGGCAATCAGGTAGTCGACCTTGCTCAGGAGCTCGAAGGTCCCCTCGTCGTAGACGCGGTCGATGTCCACGACCACCGGAATGCCGGCCTCGTTCGCCATCGTTGCCGCCGTGACCGCCGCGGCGCTGTCGTGGCCGTCGAGATGCAGAATCCGGCCCGAGCGGACCACGTCCTCGCGCACGTCTTGGGGAGGGAAGAGGAGGCGGGAATCCCGATGCCACAGGACGGTCCGTTCCCCGATGCCCTCCTCGACGAGGATGATGGCCATCTGGCTCGATGCGCCGTCGACGACCCGGACATGGGCGAGGTCGATCCCCTCGCGTTCGAGGCTCTCGATCTGGAGCCGGCCCATCTGGTCGGACCCCACCGAGCCGACGTAACGCGTCGAGAGGCCAAGCCGGGCACAGGTGGCCAGAGCCGTCGCCACCTGCCCACCGGGCTCCTGGTGCAGAGACAGAATCGGCGTTTTCGTCATCGGCTCCGGGAAACGCGGAAGGATCGCGATCGAGTCCATCGCGTTCAGTCCCAGACCCACGACGTCCACCGGGGGAATCGGGGTGGCTTTCCTCTGGCGGGCCATGGTTAAATCAGGGTTTTCAGGCCTTCGATGCCTCTTCACGAGAGCGAGTCCATCATACTAAAGACCTATCCCCTCAAGGAGTCCGACCGTATCGTTGTCTTTTTCAGCCGCGATCACGGAAAGGTCCGGGGCGTGGCCAATGGCGTCTCGAAGCTCAAGAGCCGGTTCGGCGCCTCGTTGGAACCGATGGCCCTTTCCCGCATCACCTTCTTCCAGAAAGAAACCCGGGAACTGGTCCGCATCCAGGCGACGGAACTGATCGACTCCCCGTTGAAGGTTCTCGTTGACTACGACCGCGCGATGGCGGCCGCGCACTTCGCCGATCTCGTGGACCGGTTCATGCCGGACCACGACGTCCAGGACGCCGTGTTCCGGCTGTTCGCGCTCACGCGGCGCGGACTGGCCCAGCCCCTTCCGATCGAGCTGGTCCGGTGTTATTTCGAGATCTGGATGCTGCGACTCGCCGGGGTCCTCCCTGACGTGTTCACCTGCTCGGTGTGCAATCGGCGCCTCCGTGGAGACGAGGATCGCGTCCTGATGCCGGGACTGACGCGAATCGCGTGCCGGCGGTGCGATCAGGACAGGGATTCGGGCCGGATTCCGATGCCCGGAACATCGATCGATGCGCTCGCCTGGATCATGAAAACCCGGCTGGACGAGGCGAACGTGGAAACGATCTCCGCCTCCAGTCTTCAACATGTCATGCAGCTCAACAAGCTGTGGATCGAACGTTTCTTCGACCAATGAACTTTCAGGACCTGACCCGTTCGCTCACCAATTTCTGGGCCGAAGCCGGCTGCGTCATCCAGCAACCGTACGACGTGGAGGTCGGTGCCGGAACCATGCACCCGGAAACCTTCCTCCGCGTGCTCGGACCCGAGCCGTACCGTGTGGCCTACGTCCAGCCCTCGCGGCGTCCGGCCGACGGCCGTTACGGGGAGAACCCGAACCGGTTGGAAAAACATCACCAGTTTCAAGTCGTCCTGAAGCCGCCGCCCGACGACATCCAGACGTTGTACCTGAATTCGCTCCGGGCGCTCGGGATCCGCCTCGAGGAGCACGATATCAAGTTCGAGGAGGACAACTGGGAGTGGCCGATGGGCGGGGCCGTCGGCGTGGGCTGGCAGGTGATGCTCGACGGTCAGGAAATCACCCAGTTCACATATTTTCAGCAGACCGGCGGGCTCGACCTCATGCCCATCACCGGCGAGATCACCTATGGGCTGGAACGCATCGGGATGTACCTGAACGACGTCGAGAACGTCTACGACATGCCGTGGGCCGACGGGATCAGCTACGGCGAGATCCGGCACCGGGACGAATACGAATTCTCCCGGTACTATTTTGAATTGACCGACATCCCGATGGCGTTCGGCATGTTCGATCAGTTCGAGGCCGAAGCGAAACGGTTGATCGATGAGGGCCTGGTGCTGGCGGCTTACGACAACTGCCTGAAATGCTCCCATCTCTTCAACATCTTGACCGCCCGGGGCGCTATCAGCGCCACCGAACGCGTCCAGATCATCGGCCGGGTTCGCGGCCTTCTCACGTCGGTGGCGGCCGCCTATCTGGAGAGCCGCGAAAAGGCCGGATTCCCGTTGCTCGACAAGGTGGCGGGGGGTGAAGTGGTATGACGGCTGAAGGCCGGGCGGAGTACCTTCTCGAAATCGGGTCGGAGGAGATCCCGGCGCGCGCGATGGCCCCGGCTCTGGCCGAACTCGACCGAAGGGTCCGCGCGTTTTTCGATGAGAGCAGGCTCCGGTACGGCGATGTCTCGACGTACGGGTCCGCGCGGCGCCTGGTGGTCCGGGTCCGGGATCTGGACCGGCGGCAGGGCACCGAGACCGTGACCACGCTCGGCCCGCCGGAAAGTGTGGCGTACAAGGATGGGCAACCCACCCGGGCGCTCGAAGGTTTTGCCCGCAAATCGGGTGTTCTGGTCGATGCCCTGACCGTGATCGACACCGAACGTGGACGCTACGTCGCGTTCGAAGCTCAGGTCGGAGGGCGAGAAACACGCGAGATCCTCGCCTCCGGAATCGGTCCGGTCATCGCCGGGTTGGCGTTTCCCAACACCATGTACTGGCGTCCCTCCGGTGAACGCTTCGCGCGGCCCGTGCGCTGGATCGTCTCGATCTTCGATCACGAGGTCGTCGAGTTCGACCTGTTTGGTATTTCCGCCGGGGCGTCTTCGGCCGGTCACCGGATCCTGGGGAACGCGTCGATACCGGTCCGATCCTTCGACGATTACGTCGCCCGGCTCGCGGAGAACTACGTGATCGTTTCCGGTGAGCGGCGCCGGCAGAAGATCGAGAGCGAACTCGACGCGGCCGCGACGGCTCTCGGCGGGGCCCTGATCGAAAACGAAGGTCTCCTCGAGGAGGTGACCTACATCAACGAGTACCCCACCGTTCTCGTCGGGGAGTTCGACCGCCGCTTCCTCGATCTCCCGAGAGAAGTGTCGATCACCGTCATGCGGGAGCACCAGAAGTATTTCGCCGTCGAGTCGGAAGACGGGACACTCCTGCCGAACTTTCTGGGAGTGATGAACGCCGCCGAGGATGTCCAGGGCCACATCCGGCGGGGGCATGAACGCGTTCTGAAGGCCCGGTTGAGCGACGCCTTCTTCTTCTGGGAGATGGACGGGCGGCGGACGCTCGACGAGCGCCGGGAGACGTTGGCCACGGTCGTGTTCCACAAGAAGCTGGGCAGCTACCTGGACAAGGTCGAGCGGATGCGGGCGCTCGCGCCCGTCGTGGACCGCGCGATGGGAACCGGCGCGGATTCCGCGGTGCTCGACACCGTCGTGGGCCTGTCGAAGTCCGACCTGGTGACGGACCTGGTCGGGGAATTTCCCGATCTCCAGGGGATTGCCGGCGGATTGTACGCGCGGCGGGAGGGCGCGTCCGTCGATGTCTGGAAAGCCATCTACGATCAGTACCGGCCCCACTCGCTCAACGATCGTTCGCCGGAAACGCCACCCGGTGCCGTCCTTTCGATCACGGACCGGCTGGACACGCTTTTCGGGTGTTTCTCCGAGGGAATGGTGCCGACCGGATCGGCCGACCCGCTGGCGTTGCGCCGTCAAACGCAGGGCGTGATCAAGATCCTGCTGGATCACCGGTTCCGGTTCGATCTGGGAGCCGTCATGAAGTCGGATCTCCGGCTCGACGGGACATCGGCGGCGGCGTTCCGGCAGTTCTTCGAGGAACGGTTGCGATTCATCCTCGGGCAATCCGGGTTCGCGCTAGACGTCATCGCCGCGGCGTTGGGAGCCCGCCGGACTCCAGGGAGCCCCTCCGACGATCCGGCCGACGTTGCCGCTCGCGTCGA
>CAZTTI010000165.1:0-2689 GCA_964615925.1 uncultured Solibacteraceae bacterium | reverse complement strand
ACGCCGGATTCGGTAGAACGCCCGGCCAACGGCGGGGTCGCCAGAATGTGGTCGATGCGCCATCCCTTGTTCTTCTCGACCGAACTCGGGCGAAGATAGTCCCAGAACGTGTACTGCAGGCGGTCGGGATAGAGGCGCCGGAACACGTCGACGAAGCCCCAGGAGACCGTGTCCTTGTAGGCGTTCCGGACATCTGCGTGGAAGCACACGTGTTTGAGGTGCTTCTCCGGGCTGTGGACATCGATCGGTTCAGGGGCCACGTTCATGTCCCCGCACCAGATCGCGTTCTGGTCGAGCGAGAGGTGCCGCTCGAAGTACCGCCGGAGCCGCCCGAACCACTCGAGCTTGTAGGTGTACCTGGGCGAGTCGAGCGTCGTGCCGTTCGGGACGTAGGTGTTGACGATCGTGACGCCGTCGATCACGAGGCGAGCGAGGCGGGCTTCGTCGAGTTCTTCCTCGCCGTCGTCCAGGCCGAACGTGACGGTTTCCGGTTCAGCCCGGCTGAAAACCGCGACGCCGTTGTAGGACTTCATGCCGCGGTAGACGACGTGGTACCCGGATCCGTCGAACTCGGAGAGAGGGAAGTGTTCGTCCTGGCACTTGGTTTCCTGCACACAGAGCACGTCGGGCGAGTGGGCGTCGAGCCAGTCGCGAACGACGCCCGCGCGGATGCGGATCGAGTTGACGTTATAGGTGGCGACTTTCAACGTCGGGAGCCCGGGCACCGGCGTGAATCCGGTAAATCTTCAGAATATCGAGAACGGCACCGTGGTGAACACGCCGCCTTCGAAGGCCAACCCGATCGCATAGAACTGGCCGCCGTTGCTGATGACGACCGAGCCTTGGAATCCGGGTCCGTTTTCACCGGGAACGGAGTCGGGGAAAAACGGGCTCTCGTCGATGAAGGCGACGCGTTGACCGTTCCCTTCGATCTGGAGGGAACGGATCTCTTCGATGTTGCCGTCCCCGTCGAAGAGCGTCATCGTGTAGGTCTGCTGGAAGATCGTGTTGTTGATGATCGCGATTCCGGTGCGGACCCCGTTTCCCTGGAGGACGGGCACCCGGGCTCGGGTCATGGCCGGAGTCGAGAAGACCGTCGCGATTCCTTCGGTTGCTCCGGACACGGCGCGGGCGAAAACGGCGATCGCCGTCACCAGCTGGTTGCAATTCATCACGGCATAGCCGGTATCTCCATTGATCGTGCCCGTCGTTTCCACGATCGCGATCCCGTTCACCGGGACACCGAAGTTCGTCGTCGTCAAACGGGTCCCGGGCGATGTCATGCCCGTCAAGCCGATCGAGCACGACGAAAAGGCTGCCGAAACGTTCGTGACGACGAATGTCGTGACGTATTCGCTGCCGTCCGCGAAGACGCCGTCCGCGACCTGGGGGAACACGTGCATGTTCCGCGCGTTGGGGTCGATCGCCTGGGCCCCGGCCGTTGCCGTCAAGAGTCCGAACGCGAGAAGCGAAAGAAGGGCCAACTTCATGTCCTGAGTTCCTCCCGATCACACCTTACCGCATGGACTCCGAGCATACCAAGCCAGGATCGGTTGACGCCGAGGAGGCCGTGCTCGAGGGAACGGGCGCCCGGCTGCCGCCGGTCGAAACGTATCGGAACTGAATCCTTAAAGAATCCAAGAGCCCAGGGCGATCGAACCTGCGGTAGGCTTTCCGTATGGAACGTCTGTCGACCGTCGTCCTGGGGTTCCTGGCGATCGTGTCGGCCGCGCCGGGCATCGCGCGAACCCAAGATCCTTTTCTCGAACCGGTCGGGAGCTTCACGACTCCCGTTTTCGCGACGCATGCGGGTGACGGTTCGGGGCGCCTCTTCGTCGTCGAGCGGGCCGGCATGATCCGAAGTTTCGTGCCCGGTGCACCCGGAACCAGCGTTTTCCTCGACATTGGTGATCGCGTCCTATCCGGAGGGGAGCGGGGCCTGCTGGGGTTGGCGTTTCATCCCGAGTTCGAATCGAACCGGCGATTCTTCGTGAACTACACGCGCGACAACGATGGCGCGACCGTCGTCGCCGAATTCACCGCGACACCGGACGGGGCCGTGTCTACGGGCGTGGAAACGGTCCTGCTCGTGTTCGCGCAACCGTTCGCGAACCACAACGGCGGCATGTTGGCGTTCGGTCCGGACGGTTACCTCTACATCGGAAGCGGAGACGGCGGATCGGCGAACGACCCCGGCGACCGCGCGCAGGACGCGACGACGCTCCTCGGGAAGATCCTGCGCATCGACGTCGACGGCGTGGCGCCCTATTCCTCGCCTCCGGGAAATCCCTTCGTGGGGACGGCAGGCCGGGACGAGATCTTTGCCATCGGTCTGCGCAACCCCTGGCGTTTTTCCTTCGACCGCTTGACCGGGACGCTCTGGGTCGCCGATGTCGGGCAGGGTTCCCGCGAGGAGGTCAGCCACGTGACGCTGGGCGGGAACTACGGGTGGCGCGTTTTCGAAGGCACCTCGTGCACGGGTCTCGGACCGGCGTCGTGCGCCTCGCCCGGGTTCGTCCCCCCCGTGTTCGAATACGGCCATACCAGCGGGCGGTGTTCGATCACCGGGGGTTACGTGTACCGGGGACCGAGCGGCGTGCTCCCCTCCGGCGCGTACGTCTATGGCGACTATTGTTCCGGCGAGATCTTCACCCATCACCAGGGTGCTCAAAACGTGCTGTTCGACACG
>CAZTTI010000164.1:0-3065 GCA_964615925.1 uncultured Solibacteraceae bacterium | reverse complement strand
AACATCACGCGTTTCGGCGGCGACCCGGATCGGGTGACGATTTTCGGCCAGTCCGGCGGCGGTCGGAAGGTGGCCGCGCTGCTCACGATGCCGGGTGCGCGGGGCTTGTTTCATCGGGCCATCATCGAAAGCGGAGCAACCCTTCGACTCGTCGAGCCCGATCAGGCGACGCGGGTCGCCGACCGGTTGCTCGACACGCTCGGCCTGGACCGATTCCGGGTCCGGGAGCTTCAGGACCTTCCGATGGGACGCATCATGGGCGCGTACTTTTCCGTCGTCCGCTCGATGGCGGGCGATCCGATGACGATGGGTTTCGCTCCGGTAGTGGACGGCGTGTCGATCTTCCGACATCCGTTCTCTCCCGACGCTTCGGACGTGTCGGGCGACGTGCCCCTCATCATCGGGTCCACGCGGACCGAACTGACCTCATCGGCCGACCCCGCCCTGTTTGATCTTGACGAGGCCGGACTGCGCAAACGTATCGACGATCTGCTCGGGGACGATGCCGGGGGAGTGCTCCGGGTGTACCGCGAGGCGAACCCGGGCGCCACGCCCCCCGACCTATACTTCCTGATCTCGAGCGATCACAGTTACGGCGCGCCCGTCATGAAGATCGCCGAGCGCCGTGCCGCGCTCGGTGCCGGTCCGGTGTACCTGTACTATTTCCGCTGGGAATCGCCATTCGAGGGCGGGCGGCGCAAGTCTCCGCATACGGTCGAGATCCCGTTCGTCTTTCACAACATCGAGGCGTCGCCGCTGACGGAGGGCAGTCCCCGTGCCCCGGCGTTGGCCGACGCAGTAAGCGATGCCTGGGTTTCGTTTGCCCGGACGGGCGATCCCAATACCGCCCGGCTTCCCGAGTGGCCGAAGTTCGACGCGACCCGGCGCCCAACGATGGTTTTCGACGACGAGAGCCGGGTGGAAAACGATCCCATCCGCGAGGAGCGGATCGCAATGTTCAACGCGATGGCCGACGATTTCTGACGCAACGGCTCGGGGCTCGGCCCTACCGAACGCGCTCGAATCGCCGGGCTCCGGAGACGTGGACCTCCAACACCGAGTCGACCTCGCCAGCCTCGTTGACGTTGAAGACCCGTCCGAGACCGAGGCTGCTTTCGAAGGCGTTCACCGACTGCGGGATCAGACGCGACGTGTCCGAGTTGGTGTTGCCGCCCGTATCGGAGTATCGCGGGGACCGGGTCAGGAGTCGAGTTGGCCGTCGCCCGCGAAGTCGGGCGCGCCGGTCAGACGTCTTCGCTGACCCACAGCGCCAGACGCGGATCAAAACGGAACTGCTCCACGTCCATCGGGATTCGTGCCGTTCCAAAGGGAGCCGTTCACTGAATCAGAACCGTCGATTCTCCCGGGCCATCAATCATCGGCCCGTGCCTCATAGGTCTTGCTGAACCCGTTTCGCGTGTTGGTGACCGTGAAGCTCCCGTCTTCGCTGGCCGAGACGCGGATCAGGTAGGCGGGATCGTGGGTCACCGCCGCCCCTCGGCCCCGCCCCCGACCGCGCCCACCGTCGTCGCCGGGCGGCGGCACGAGAACCCCGGCAATGGTCTGGTTGTCGTCGACGTTCGCCACGAACGTGGCGGGAGCGTTGTCGAGGCCCACGTTGTAGGACCAGTGAAGCTGCCACAGGTCTTCCAGACCCGGCGATTCGTAGAGGACCCGGAAGGCATCCGGAGCGCCGCCCTTGCGGGTTCCGTTGTTCATGACGGCGACGCGCGGCGCGAGCGCGTGGACCAGCTGCGGCGAGCCGGAGCGTTCGAGACCGTGGTGAGACGTCAGGTAGAGATCGACGGTTCCGATCGGGTTCTCCGGACACATCAGATCGAGTTCTCCATTCCATGTCAGGTCGCCCAGGTCGACGGTCCGGAACCGGCCGAACGCCAGGACGAAGCCGGCCGACGCGCCGTTGTCGGGATCGATGTATGCGCTCTCGTCCATCATTTGGGCATCTTCGCAGGCGGCGTTCGCGATACCGCCTCCCGGCAGGCTCGACTCCAGGTAGGCTTCGCCGGAAGCGGCGGTCGTGATGTCGAGACCCGCCATCGGCACCGTGTCGCCGGGCCGGACGATCGTGCGCTTGCCCTCGGTCAACTCCGCGTAGGCCGCCATGAACTCCTGGGAGACGATCCGGTCGTTCGGGTGCGGATCACCGTGATCGTAGAAGTGCATGATGGGAATTCGTTCGGCCAGGGCGAGCAGCGACCCCATGTGGTCGCCGTGGTAATGCGTCGTCCACATGTGGTCGATCTGATCGACTCCCGCCATCCCGAGCGTATCGATGATGCGGCCGAGATCCCGGTCTCCGGCATTCCCGGAATCGACGAGGAGCGATTCGCCTGTCGGCCCGACGAAGAGCGTCGCCTGTCCGCCTTCGGTGTCGATAAAGTAGATCTCCAGGGTGTCCGGGGTCTGGGCCTGGAGTACACCACTCGCGATCGTCAGGCCCGCCACCGTCAGGAAGCCCGCTTTCAGAAACCGGGCGCGCAGTGTGGTCTTCATCATCATCTCAGTTCCATCACTCCGGAAGAGAATAGGCGATCCAGCCCAAGGGGCCGTCGGTCGAAATACCCTGTGGGGGACGACTCGACGCAGGTACCAGCAGGTACGGCCTTCCGTCCATTTCGTACATCACGGGCGACCCGACGAAGGCTCCTGCGAACCGGGACGACCAGAGTTCGCGGCCGTTGTCGCTCGACCAGGCCCGAATGCGGTTATCGCCCCCGGCGCCGAAGACGATGCCCGATCGGGTGACGACGATGCCGTTGAGCAGCCCCGGAACGCCCGTACCCGTCACGCCCCGTGCGGCGAGTTCGGGGTCGTCGCCGAAACCGATGCTCCACTCGATTTCCGGTTCGTTGAGGTCGTACTTGACGATCGACGTGAACGGCGGCCGAATGAGGTCGCCCACGGTGTGGTACTCGTTGATCACGTAGCGCTCCCAGTCGGGCAGGCCTTCCGGATACGGGGCCGCCGCGCCGCGCCCGCGACCTCCCGCAACGGGACGGGTGACGACCGAACCGGAACCGACGACGAGTTCGGGAGGTGCGGCC
>CAZTTI010000163.1:0-3436 GCA_964615925.1 uncultured Solibacteraceae bacterium | reverse complement strand
GAAGCGTCCGCGGGTCCTCGGTCAACAGGGGCCGCTGCTGGGCCCAGGAAGGGACGGCCAGGCATGCGGCCAAACCGAAGACGATCAGGACGACCACACGCGGGGATCGCAACATTTCAGAGCACTCCAAGGTGATGGGCAACGAGGCCCGTGGCAACGATCGCGGCGGTTTCCGACCGAAGAATGTGTGAACCCAGGCCCACCAGCGTGAAGCCGGCGTCCGCGGCGCGGACGCGTTCTTCGTTGGTCCAGCCACCTTCCGGTCCGATGGCCAACAGGACCGGCGCCTCCAGTTTCCGCCCGAGGGCCAGGCCCGCTTCGGTTCCCTCGGCGAAGAAGAGACGGGAACGCGCGTGCCACCCCAGCATGCCGTCGAGGGTCGTGGCCGGTTCGAGTTCGGGCAGGTGATACCGTTTGGACTGCTTGGCGGCCTCCACCAGGATCCGGTGCCAGCGCGTGCCGCGATCGCGTTCGCGAAGGTTCGAGCGTGCGGCCCGGAACGGGATGATGCGCGTGACGCCCAGTTCGACCGCTTTCTCGAGAATGAGCTCGAAAGCCGCCGCCTTGACGAGGGCCGCCGCCAGCCAGATCTCCTCGGAGGGCGGCGGAACTTTGGTGGCTTCACGGATTCGAACCTCCGCGCCCTTCTTTTCGACCCGGACGACTTCTCCATCCCATCGCAAGCCGCGCCCGTCGAAAACGTCGACCTCTTCGCCCGGCATCGCACGGGAGACGCGCAGGTGCTGGTGCTCGTCGCCGGCGACGCGGATCGTATCTCCACGAAACGGTTCGGGGAAATAAATCGACTTGCGGGCCATCATTCCCCGCCTGCGGTCGATCGGTCGACGCCGAGCGCGATCCATTCGCCGCGGCCGCGACGCTCGACGACTTCGAGTCCGGCCATGCCGGTCGCGTCCCGGATCAACGTTTCCTGGACGTCGAGGATCCCCGACAGGATCATCGAACCTCCGGGTGCGAGCGAGCGGACCAGGTCCGGGAGAAGGTCGACAATCGTCGCCGCGGTGATGTTGGCAAGGATCAGATCCGCCGCCGCTGTCCGAACCGACGTCGCGGACCCGATCCAGAGAGGAAGCTCCACGCCGTTCTTCGCCGCGTTTTTTCGCGCCACGTGAATCGCGTCCGGGTCGATGTCGCACGCCAGGACTCGCGCGAAACCGAGTTTCAAAGCCGCGATGGCCAGGATCGCCGAACCCGTGCCGACGTCGACGACCGTGGCGCCTTTTCGCGCCTCGCCGGCTTCGAAACGGTCTTCGAGACACTCGAGAACCAGTTGCGTCGTTTCGTGGGTGCCGGTACCAAAGGCGAGCCCGGGGTCGATGGAGAGGACGAGCCCATCTCCGGAAGGCACCTCCCAACTGGGAACGACCTCGAAGCTCCGGCCGACCGGAAAGGCCGCGAAACCCTTCCGCCAGTTCGCGCTCCAGTCCTCCCGCTCCTGGACGCCGAACCCGATCGTGGGCGGGGCAAAACCGTGGCGCGCGAAGAATCGTTCGATCCGGGCCGATGCCAGCGGCGGAATGTCACGCTCGAAATACAGAACGACTTCGATGGCGCCGTGGGAATAGGGGCGCTCCCAGAGCCCCGCGATTCCGTCGTCGGCGAATTCCCCGGCGAGGGCCGCGGTGGTTTCGGGAGGTGCCTCGGGGCCGACCCTCACCATGATGGTGGGCCAGCGCGCCTCAGCCAAAGATGTCTTTGACCTTCTCCAGAATCGTCTTCTGGATCGGTTCGTTGGCGTGATTTTCGGTCTCGGCGAGCCTCGAGATGATCTCCCGCTGCTCGCGGTTGAGTTTCCTGGGGACCTCGACGTTGACGTTGACGAAGAGGTCTCCCGGGCGCCCGCCGTTCGGAGACTGGATGCCGGCCTGGCGGATGCGGAACACACTGTTCGGCTGCGTCCCGGCCGGAATCTTCAGGGGGGCTTCGCCCTCGAGCGTCGGTACCTGGATTTCCGTGCCGAGGGCCGCCTGGGTAAACGTGATCGGGATGTGGCAGTAGAGATCGTTCTCCCGGCGTTCGAAGAATTTGTGGTCCTTGACGTGGAGCAGGACATAGAGGTCGCCGGGAGGCCCGCCGCGCTCCCCCGCGTCCCCTTCGCCGGAGACGCGCAACCGGGACCCGGTATCGACACCGGCCGGGATCGTCAACTCGAGCGTCTTCTCGCGCACGCGCCGGCCCACACCCTGGCAGGACTTGCATGGGTTCTTGATGATGCTTCCCGTACCCTGACACTCACTGCAGGTCCGGGTGATCGAAAAGAACCCCTGCTGGTAGCGCACCTGCCCGTGGCCGTTACACGTGGGGCACGTTGCCGGGCCGGAGTTTCCCGCGGCCCCGCTGCCGCCACAATCGGAACAGCTCTCGTGCCGGGGCACCTTGATCCGCGTCTTCTTGCCGAACGCGGCCTCTTCAAAGGTGAGCTCGAGGTCGTATCGGAGGTCCGCTCCCCGGTTCGCGGCACGCGAACCGCGACGGCCTCCTCCACCGAACATATCGCCGAAACCGAAGAGGTCTCCAAGGATGTCGCTGAAATCGGAGAATACGGATGGATCGAACCCGGCACCGGAACCGCCGGCTCCTGCAACACCGGCATGGCCGAACCGGTCGTAGCGGGCGCGTTTGTCGGAATCACTCAGGACCGCGTAGGCTTCGGCCGCCTCCTTGAAGCGGTCTTCAGCACCCTGGTCGCTGGGGTTGCGGTCGGGGTGGTTATCGAGCGCCAATTTCCGATATGCCTTCTTGATCTCCTGGTCGGACGCGGACCGGGAGAGCCCCATCACCTCGTAATAGTCGCGCTTGGCACTCACCGTAGGCCCCTCAATCCCCGCCGGGCTCGGACTTGGCCACGACGACCATCGCGGGCCGAAGCAACTTGCCCTTCAGCAGGTAACCGGTGCGGAGATCGGCCAGGACGGTTCCGTCGCCGACGCCTTCCGGCGCCGCCTGCGTCGTGACGGCCTCATGGATATTCGGATCGAACGGCTGGCCTTCGGCCCGAATCGTTTCCAGACCGGAGCGGGCGAGCGTGCCGACGAGTTGCTTGTGGATCAGCAGGAACCCCTTCCGGTCGCCGTGATCCGGATCGCCCTCGGACTCGGAGTTTTTCAACGCCAACTCGAACGAGTCCAGGACGCTCAGCAATTCGCGCATCAGTTCGGCAGAGGCGTATTGGGCAAACTCGGTCCGCTCCCGCTCGGTCCGCTTCCGGAAGTTGTCGAATTCGGCCTGCTTTCGCAGAAGGAGGTCGCGCAACTCGTCGCGCTCGGCCGCGAGCTGCTTCACCTCGTCCGTTGCCGGATCCTTTTCCTGCGGGTCACGGGTGCTTTCCTCCCGGCCTTCATCTCCGGCCGGTCGTTCCTCCGTCTGAGGATCGTCCGGGTTCTCCAGGTCTTCTTCCATTTGTTCCATACTCGAG
>CAZTTI010000162.1:0-4554 GCA_964615925.1 uncultured Solibacteraceae bacterium | reverse complement strand
ATATACGTGACCGAGGAATGGACCGCGCGATACTCCACCGAGCATGGTCTGGCGACGGTGGGGTGCGTCTGTCAGGAGAAAGACGGGCCGCGACGCGAGATCCGGCGGTTCCTGTCAGAGATGGAAGGAAACTTCCCGGGTGTCTCCGATTCGCTGACCCGCGCGTTGGGGAACGTCAACCCCTACACGCTGTCGGACCCGGATCTGACCAAGGACAATGCCGACGTTCCGGCATTCCGGCGGGAGGCCCCCTCCCTCAAGGCTCGAGAATCATGATTTCCACGCGTTCGTTGATCGAGTCGGATGGATCCTGGGCGCCGAGAGCGGGCCTCGATGCCCCGAAGCCCTGCGCAACGATGTTGTCCGCGGGAACTCCCGCGTTCACCAGGTAGTCGCGAACCGCGTCGGCGCGGCTCTGGGAGAGGTCGAGATCGTTGGTCGTCGAATCCGACAGCGGGGTGTGTCCCTCGACCCGGATGTGGGGGACGGTTCCGAACCGGAGGATCCCGACCAGCCGCGCGAGCGGCTCGCGCGCTCCCTCTGCCAGCGAGGCGCCGTCCTCGAAAAAGTCCGTTCCCATCACGACGCGTGCCCCACGCGGCACCTGGCCGGCTCCGGCTCCGACGAGGGCGTCCAGCAGCGGCGGCCACGGGTCTTCTGCGGCGTCGAGGACCCGGCGGGTTTGCTCGAGCTCCCTTTCCAGTTGGTCGCGCGCAAACGAGAGGTCGCGAATCCGGCCGACGGCCTCCTCCCGTTCCGAACGGAGTGTGGAGGCCTGTTCGGAAAGCTCCTCGATCTCTTCCTCCGCGAGCCGAAGCTGGAACTGGAGCTCGTCGATCCGGGATTCCGCCGATTCCGCCCGGCGCGTCATCGAGCGGAGTTGGTCGGCTCCTTTCTCCTCGCGTGAGGCGCGGATGGCGCGCGCGGAGAGCCGGATCGAATTATTGACGAATTCATCCAGGAGTTCCGAATCGATCGGTCGGCGGAGCAATTGTTCCATGGATTCCAGGGCCACGCGGGCCTGGCGGAACTCGGCCTGGGCAAAACGGGAATCCGTCTCGAACTCCGCGATACGGAATGCAGCGCGAGCCTGGACGACACGTGGCGGGAGATTGCCCGAGGGGGGGAGGTCCAGGGGGGGGGCGAGCGCGTCCCCTCCGAGAGTCAGGCGAACGGTTTCGGCTCTCAGATCTCCACCGTCGGAGACGGAGGACCGTGCCGCGACGCGGCCGGAGGGACGATCCACGAAGTGGTAGGGCTCGACGGTGACGAGGATGCCGAAGCGCTGGAGCGCGGTGGTCGTATTGAGTTCGGCCCTGCGGCCGTTGATGTGGAGCTCCCCGAGGTTCTCGTAATCCCCTTCCGGGGAGACCGCCCAGACCACGTTCGCGCGAAACGTCTCCCCAAAAACGGTCAGGGAGTCGATGGCGTCGAAACGGACCTCGAGCGAGGTCCGGCCGCGTTCCCGCCGGGCCCGGACCTCGCCGAGCGGAGTCAGCCGGACGTCTTCCCTGTCCCCGTCGAGGATCGTGATGGTCGAGACCGCGGTGTCCACCGGCGCCTGCCAAGTGGTCCCTCCGAGTGCGATTCCGAGCAGATAGAGTGCAATCATGATATTACCGGCCTGAAATGGGTTTCGGTTTTGGTTCTAAATTACTGATTTTAAACACGAACGACACTTGTGGCCTGACGTTCGCTTCCCTCGGAACGGAGGACCGACGCTAAAGAAAACGCGCCGATCGGACGATTCCAGTGTATCGGACAGATGATCCGCCGATGCACATCCGGAGGAGCCAAAAATTGTCATCCCCTGCTGAAAACCTCGCCGACCTCCCCGCCGACCCCCCCATGGATACCTCGGCTTACGTCAGCCGGCAACCGATCTATACCCGCAGCATGGCGGTCTACGCTTACGAACTCCTGTTCAGGAACGGCCCCTCGTCGACCTCCGCCGGCGTCGAGGGAGACCGTGCGACGGCCGAAGTCATCCTGAACCTCATCGATATCGGCCTCGAACATATCATCGGAAACGAGCAAGCTTTCGTCAACGTCACTCGTAACTTCCTCGTCGAGGGCTATTGCCGGTCGCTCCCCGTGAAGAGCGTCGTTCTGGAGGTCCTCGATGATATCCGGCCGGACATCGAGGTCGTCGAGAACCTCAGAAAACTGCGCGCCGAGGGGTACCAGATCGCCCTCGACGACTTCGTCCATCACGAGTACCTTCGCCCGCTGGTGGAGCTGGCCGATATCGTCAAGGTCGACGTCCTGGCCCAGGACCGGGAGCGGGTCGAGAGAACGTTCGAGGTGCTCCGGGAATTCGACGTCCGGATCCTGGCCCAAAAGGTTGATACGCAGGGCGACTATGACTTTTGTCACGAGTTGGGTTTCGACTATTTCCAGGGTTACTTCTTCTGCCGGCCGCGTCTCATCCAGGGAAAGAAGGTGCCCACGAACCGTATGGCCGCCACGCGGCTGGCCGCGCGGCTCCAGAACCCCAACATCAACGGCGAGCAGATCGCCGAGGCCATCAGCCAGGACCTCACGTTGAGCTACCGGCTCCTGAGGCTCGCGAATTCCGCGTATGCCTCGGTATCCAGAAAGGTGGAGTCGATCGAGCACGCGGCCATGCTGATCGGCACCGATCGCATCCGGACGTGGGCGAGCCTTCTCATGATGTCGTCGATGGACGACAAGCCGCGGGAGCTGATGATGACGGCCGCCATCCGCGCGGGAATGTCCGAGAGGCTGGCATCGGGCATGGGTCTGAAGTGTTCTCCAGCCGCTTTCACGACCGGGCTCTTCTCCGTTCTGGACGCGATGCTGGACAGCCCGTTCAGTGTCATCGTGGACAAGTTGCCGCTGAGCGATGAGATCACGCGCGCGCTCGTGGCCCGCGACGGCAAACTGGGACGACTGCTCGATTACGTCGTCGCCTACGAACAGGATGACGAGACCGGCCTCTCGCGACTCGGAGGCGAACTGGGCCTTGCCCTGGAGACGGGGCGCGATGCCTACGTGGATGCGGTTTCCTGGACGCGGGAGACCTTCAGGGAACTCGGCCTCTGACCGGGGCGGGTCGCCGCGAACTTTACGATGATTGTTGCCTTAAGGTATGCTGTCGCCGGTGAGACTAGGCCCCTGGCCTGGTCCACGCATTCGTATTTCTAAATGGCCGGACATCGGCCTTTTTTATATTGGAGGCGACATGAACCTTCTGAAGATTGCGAAGCCGGCGGTCCAGGTCGACCCGAACGCGACCGCGATGGAGGCGATTCTCGCCATGCGCGATGCCGGTGTGGGTGCTGTCGTGATCGTGGACGGCAACGAGCTGAAGGGAATGTTCACCGAGCGCGACGTCATGTTGCGGATCGTCATTCCACGGAAGGACCCCGAGTCGACTCCCGTCCGGGAGGTCATGACCTCCCCGGTCATGACCATCTCCAGGGACACGCTGCCCGACGACGCGTTGAAGACGATGAAAGAAAGGCACTTCCGCCACCTCCCCGTCCTCGACAGTGAAGGTTCGGTCGAGGCCATGGTTTCGATCCGTCACTTGCTCAACGTCAAGGTCGAGAACCTCAAGCAGGAACTCGATTCCCTCGAGGCCTATTTCACGGCCGACGGGATCGGGGGATAAGCTAGAAGCCGTACATGTGTTCGTCGGGGTCGATGATGGTCTCCATCCAATCCAGGCGCTCGGCGGCTTCTTTGCGGTCACCGGCTTCGCCTGAGCGCACCATCTGATCCAACGTTTCGATTTCGATCGGGCCCAGCGCTCCGGCGTCGAGCGCTCGCGCCCAACTCGGGAACGCTTTCCTGTCCCACGGTTGCGCCATTGGGGTCTCCTCGGAAGCGAAAACTTGAGGCTGGCATTCTCGGAATGCGGCGTCAAGTAGTCTCCTGGGAAGGGCTTCGAGCCGATCCGATTTGATTTTATTACTCCACTCCGGCGGCTACCGCCGCCTGCGTGCAACCGCAGCGAGGAACGCTGCGGTTCATTTAGGGAACGCCAACGACACCGTAGAACGCTGGCTTGACACCTCATAGGCGGGCGGATAAAGTGCATCCACTTTCGCCAGGCGAGTTCTCCGAGGACGTTCAGACCATGATTCTCACCGTCTTGTCGTTGTTGCCGATTGCGGCCGTCGGCCTGTTCCTCGTGGTTCTCCGGTGGCCCGCGAGCCGCGCGATGCCCCTGTCCTATGCGGTGGCCATCGTACTGGCTCTGGCGGTGTGGCAGGTTCCGGCGATTCAGGTTGCCGCGGCGAGCGTTTACGGTCTCGCCGTCGCGCTGACGCTGCTCTACATCATCTTTGGCGCCATTCTTCTCCTGAACACGTTGCAGCAGAGCGGAGCGATTGCTTCGATCCGCCAGGGATTCACCGACATCACCCCGGACCGCCGGATTCAGGTCATCATCGTGGCCTGGTTGTTCGGGTCGTTCATCGAGGGCGCATCGGGATTCGGGACTCCGGCGGCCGTGGCCGTCCCCCTGCTGGTCGGATTGGGTTTTCCGGGGATGGCCGCGGTGATGTCGGGGATGATCATCCAGAG
>CAZTTI010000161.1:0-4126 GCA_964615925.1 uncultured Solibacteraceae bacterium | reverse complement strand
CAGCGCGCGGAAGACGGGCCGGGCGAGCATGGCGTCGTAGAGCACGTTCGGCGGCCGCGTGTCGAGCGCGCGCCGCAGCAGTTGTTTGCCGGGGAATTTCGGCGTATCGGGCAGGGGTGTGGGGTCGGGACCGTCGTGGAGCAGGTGGTCGGCGATCCGGTGTCCCGCGTTCCGTCCCGACGCGAGCGCGGTGTGGATCCCGCCCGCCGTCAGCGGCGACACGAGTCCCGCCGCGTCGCCAACGAGCACGACCCCGGCCCGCGCGGCCGGACTTACGGGGCCGCCAACCGGGATGAGGCCGCCGCGTCGCCCGGTTTCACGCGCCCGGCGGAAGTCGAATACGCGTCCGAGCCGGTGGACGCACGCGTCGAGGTCCGGCGGGTGCGGCCGGCGGCACGCGAGCCCCACCTGGACGCCGTGAACGCCCGGAACCACCCACGCGAGATAACCCGGCGCGAGCCGGGAGTCGAGGAAGCAGTGCAGCCGGTCGGGATCGACTCCGCCGACCCCGGTGAATTCCGCCTCGACGCCCACCAGAAAGCGCGTGTTCGCCCCGAGACCCGCCCATTGAGCCACGCGTGAACGCGGGCCGTCGGCGCCGACCACCCAGCGCGCGCCGAGGTCGAGGGAACGGACCGGGGTGGAGAAGCGGAGTTCGGCCCCCTCGTCGGCCGCGCGCCCCGCAAGCCAGCGCATGAGGGCCGGCGTGTCCGTGGCGAGGAAGAAGTACCCGGGCGACTCGAGGTCCACGTATCGAAGGCTCGGCGCGTACAGCCGCACGCCGGCGATCCGGCGCGTGATCGACCGCGGAGGATCCAGCGCGTCGGCCACTTCCTTCACGAGCAGCCCCGTGGTGTGCGGCCATGCGCCCGGTTCGGGCTTGCGGTCGAAGACCTCCACCGACGCCCCGCGGGCCGCGGCCGCCTCGGCGCATGCGAGGCCGGCGAACGAGGCCCCGACGACGGCGAGATCGTGTGGCATACAGATTACTTTATATCATAAAGTAATCAGCGGAGAGGTTCGACAAGCTGCATGGATGAATCTCATCAGCGGCCGGGTAACGTGTCCAGCGAAAGAGCTTCCATGCCGCCTTCCTGGCGGTTCAATCGGTTTCCGGCACGGCAGGCGTCAAATCCACGCACGGCTCCGGGTCGTAACGCACGTTCGCTGAAATGAGGGTCTCCGAGCCCGTGTAGCTTTCGGTGAAATACGCCGGATCCTCGGCCCTGTACTCACGCGTCAGCGTCGTCGCGTCCCGGCCGAGCGAGAATCGCTCGACGACGTGGAGCTCCCCGCTGTGCGGCGTCGTGCCCGCCAGCCTGCCGGGCAGAAAGCCAACCGTGTCGACGACCAGCACGTCGTCCTCCCAACGACCGATCGAGTGGCCGGCCCAGCTCGGCTCGATGTCGTCCGGATGCGCGCTCATGTCCATGTGAACCGTGCGTTCCAGGCCATGACGGCCATACTGGAACAGGATCGTATCGATGCGCTGCGTGATGCGGTTGACGGACTCGCCGCCCCAATCGGAAATGATGCTGCCCACGCTGCACGAGCGCTCCGCGCGCGGGACTTCGGCGAGCGCCTCCATTCGAGCCCGGCCCGCGGCGGTCAGGCCGACGACGCCGCGCGCAGGAGGACTCGCGAGCGGGTTCGGTCCCTGCTCGGCCTCGGGCGTGCCACGCGCGCCAGGGATCTCACGCTGCCCTTCGGGAACGGCCCCCGGCTCGAACTCGCCGACTTCGGAAAGGGGCACAAGCGTTCCGTCGCGGCCTTTCGGATCCGTCATGACGCGTTGTTCGACCGCCCATTCGTCCGAGATATTCGGCTCGCCGTTTGCGAGCCGGGCGGCGCGCCTGTTCGTCGGCGTCGCCGGGATGCGTTGGCCGTAGCGGTCGAGTGTCGTGCCGTCGGCGAAGACGAGGGTGCTCGTATAGCAGGCCAGCGGATCGGCGCGATCGGGCGAGCCCTGGATCGTGATCCGCATGCCGGGCGTGAACATATCGGGTGTCCAGCCGGAGCGGCGCAGGGTTGTGGCCGACCGCAGCTCGCAGCGGTGTTCGACGGTCTCGCCGTCCTCGCCCGTGACGTTGAAGTGCAGCCACGAGTGAGGATTGACGAAGTCGAGACGCGTGATGACACCGGTGAGATCGATGTCCTCGTTCATCGCGAAGTTGCCGAAGCCATGATGGGCGCTGGCGGTGGACGCCGCCAGCAGGCCTGCGCCGAGCAAAGCGGCGATTCGTATCTTCATTCCGACCTCCCAGCGCCTGGCGCGCGATGTTGACGCGATGTTGATTCGGGGCAAATGCCGAAACCTTCTGATGAATTGTATCGCTTTGATCCGTCCGTGAAAGCAATGCTTCGGGCAGCGGCGGACCGGTCTCGCGGCATGAGATCCATCGGGCAGCCGGCGTGAAAGAGATCAAGTTCAGCAGTGCTATCGTAGGTGGCTCACATCGACCCGAGGGTAAACATTCCATGGAGGACGTTCAATGGGGATTGGCGCCGAGGTAGGGATCATTCTCCTCCTGGTTCTGGCCAATGGCGTGTTCGCCATGTCCGAGATCGCGCTGATATCCTCGCGCCGGGCCCGCCTCGAGCAGAGGGCCGGGGCCGGAAGCCGGGGCGCGGCCGCCGCCCTGGCCTTGACGGGGCAGCCGAACCGCTTTCTCTCGACGGTGCAGGTCGGCATCACCTTCGTGGGTACGTTTGCCGGAGCGTTCGGCGGCGCCACGATCGCCGAGGAGTTGGCGGCCATATTGAGCCCGATCGCTTACATCGGCGTGCACTCGGACGTGATCGCGTTTGGGCTGGTTGTTGCGGGAATCGCCTACCTGTCGCTCGTCCTTGGCGAACTGGTGCCGAAACGCATCGCTCTGTCCAGCCCGGAAACGATCGCGGCACTGGCCGCGCGCCCGATGCGGATCCTGTCGAGGATTGCCGGACCGCTGGTGGCCATCTTGAGTGCCTCGACGAATCTGGTCTTGAAGTTTCTCCCCGTGAAATCCGAATCGGAGCCGATCGTGACGGAGGAGGAGATCCGGATGATGATCGGGCACGGCGTCCAGATCGGCGTTCTTCAGCCCATGGAGCGCGAGTTGCTGGAAGGCGTATTCCGCCTGGGCGACCGTCGCGCCGTCGAGCTGATGACTCCCCGCACACAGGCGGTATGGCTCGACATCCAACAGCCGGTGGCCGACATTCTGCGTCTCATGAAGGATTCGCCCGCGTCGTGTTTTCCCGCAGTCCGGGGCAGTCCGGATCGTATTGCGGGCTTTATCGAGACGCGCGACCTGATTGGTGTTGATCCTGAACGGATCCGAATGGAAGATTATCTGAAGCCGCCGATCGAGGTGCGCGAGCACTTTCCCGCTCTCCGCCTGATCGATGTCTTTCGCAACTCCAAATCCCCCATGGCCCTCGTCGTCGACGAGCACGGACAGACGACCGGCGTGGTCATGCTCATCGACCTCCTCGAAGCCATTGTCGGCGACCTGCCGCAAGCCGGCGAAGAATACGAACCGCGAGTCGTCGTGAGGTCGGATGGTTCGCTACTCGTGGACGGCGGTATGCCGATCGCCGAGGTCAAGGAACGTCTCGACATCGCCGAGACCGGCCCGCCCGCCGAGGAGGCATACGTGACGCTCGGCGGTTTCGTCATGCACGAAGTAGGCCGGGTTCCTTCGATCGGAGACTCCTTCCGGCGTTTCGGCTATTCCTTCGAGGTCGTGGACATGGACGGCTTCCGTGTCGACCGTGTCCTGATCTCACGGGCCGGGGTGGCAGATGACGGGACAAGTACGCGCCAGTAGACAATCCAGGGACGGCATCAGCGCGTTCGAGCACGGGAACCTTGGATACCGCGGCGACGACCAATCCGGCACCCGACCGTTTCTCAACCCTTGGCGACCGCTGGTCAACTCAACACATTCCGCGCGCAGTGCTCTCATCCGGTTCAACGACGGCCAATAGCCGCTGCGATGCGGTGAAGGGGGCGAGCTCGCTCGATCACCCGCCAGGGGTTGACCTTGTGTCATGGTAGCGTTCAGGACAGGATCAGGACTGGAGCCCAATGAATATCAGGAATGCGCAATCTTCGCTCGCGCTGACCCGATGCCGCTGCCCC
>CAZTTI010000160.1:0-2657 GCA_964615925.1 uncultured Solibacteraceae bacterium | reverse complement strand
GTTCGAGTCGAACGAAGGCGTGATCCTCGTTGCCGCCACGAACCGCCCCGATGTGCTGGACCCCGCCCTGCTCCGGCCGGGGCGATTCGACCGGCGTGTCGTCGTGCCGCGACCCGATGTGAAAGGACGCGAAGGCGTCCTGGCCGTGCACGTCCGGAAGATTCCTCTGGCCGACGACGTCAACATCGAAGTCATCGCCCGGAGCACGCCGGGATTCTCGGGAGCCGATCTGGCCAACCTCGTGAACGAAGCGGCGCTGAACGCGGCGCGGCTGAACCACAAGGTCGTCTCGCAGGAAGACTTCGAAACGTCGAAGGACAAGGTCTTGATGGGGGTGGCGCGCAAGTCTCTCATCATCAGCGAGCACGAGAAGAAGGTCACCGCGTACCACGAAGCCGGACACGCGCTGGTCGCCGCGATGGTCCCGGGCGCGGATCCCCTGCACAAGGTGACGATCATCCCGCGAGGCATGGCACTCGGCGTCACGCAGCAGCTTCCCGTCGACGATCGTCATACCTATCCCCGGGACTACCTCGAGGGACAACTGGCGATTATGATGGGCGGCCGACTGGCCGAAGAACTCTTCCTCGACACGATGACGACGGGCGCGGGCAACGACATCGAGCAGGCGACCGACCTCGCTCGAAAGATGGTTTGCCAGTACGGCATGTCGACTCTGGGCCCGCTGACGTTCGGGCGTCAGGAAGAACAGATCTTCCTGGGGCGCGAGATCTCGCAGCATAGGGATTACAGCGAGGAAACCGCCGAGTCGATCGATGAACAGGTCCGGGCGTTCGTCATGCAGGGATACGAGCGCGCTCGCACGATCCTGATGGAGAACAAGGACGCCCTGGTCCGCATCGCCGAAGCGTTGCTCGAACGCGAGTCGCTGGATGCGGCCGAGGTCCAGATGCTGATCGACGGCGAACCTCTCAAGGACAAGGCGATTGTGAACACGCCCCCGCGAGCCGGGAGGGACGAGGGCGAGAGGGCCACGGCAAAGGAAAAGGACAAGAACGTCGTGCCGAGCATCCCCCCGCACGAGAACCCGAACCCTTCGCCGGCATAGGACGAAGGGAACGGGCGGCCGCGCCGCCCGGAAAGGACACGGGCCAGGAGAAGAGTCTCCTGGCCTTCTTTCATGCGGAAAACCTACTCGTGGAAACTCCCCGGAACGGCGGTCGAACTCGGGCCCCGCACCGTCGTCATGGGGATCCTCAACCTCACGCCGGATTCGTTCTCCGACGGCGGCCTGTTCACCGATCCGCAACGTGCCTCGACACGGGCCCTGGCCATCCAGGCCGAAGGGGCCGACATCCTCGACATCGGAGGCCAGTCGACACGCCCCGGGAGCACGCCCCTCAATGAAGACGAAGAGTGGCTCCGTGTCCTCCCCGTCCTGAAACGCGTGGCTCCCGCAATCAAGATCCCGATCTCCATCGACACGTATCACGCGAGCGTGGCGTATCGCGCGATCGATTACGGGGCTCAAATCATTAATGACATCAGCGGTTTTCGTTTGGATCCCGCCATGAAAGCGGTGGTTCGGAAAACCGGCGCGGGAGTGGTATTGATGCACAGCCGCGGTTCGCGCGACAACCTCTTCGTTCGACCAGAAAACGACACTCCCGAAGTCGTGCGCGACGAACTCGGTGTGACGATCCAGGCGGCCCTCGACGCGGGAATCGCTCCGGAGCGCATCGTGGCGGACCCCGGCATCGGTTTCAGCAAGACCCGCGACGTGAGCCTAAAAATATTAAAAAGACTGGACCTTTTTAGTACACTAGGCTATCCGCTCTTGGTGGGCATGTCGCGTAAGTCTTTTATCAGACTGGACATACCTGTACAAGAAGCGGAAGTCTGGGCCACGGCCGCCGCCGCGACGCAGTCGATCCTGGCCGGGGCCCACATTATCCGGGTGCACGACGTCGGACGAATGCGTGTCGTCGCCGAAATTGCGGATATGGTTGAGCGAGCGTGATGGTGGATTGGGGACCGGCACGGGATCAACCCGAACGCGAAACCTTCGTGCCCTCCGAACACGGGAACGAGACGAACCCGGGACGCTCCCCGGTTGAAAGGCGGGAATTCCCCGCCGCGGGAACGAATGCTTCAAGAGCTGTTTTCATTGCCTCCGTTGGACGCCTACGCGATCCTCGACATCCTGGTCGTGGCGTTCATCATCTATCAGGCGCTGCTCCTGATGCGGGGGACCCGGGCCGTCCAGATGGCGCTGGGACTGACGCTCGTCATCGCGTTCCTCTACATGTCGCAGTGGAGCCAACTGGCGACGCTTTCCTGGCTGCTCGAGAACGCGCTCTCCTATCTCTTCATCGCCATCATCGTCATCTTTCAGTCTGAGATCCGGCGCGGGCTCGCGCACTTCGGCAAGACATCGATCCTGAGCGGCTTCTCCTCGGTCAACCGGAGCGAGTTCTACGAGGAAATCGTCCTGGCGACCACGACCCTCGCCGGGCGCCGCACTGGCGCGCTGATCGTGATCGAGCGCGATATCGGACTCAAGAACTACATCGAGAGCGGTATCGCGCTGGACGCGCTGGTTTCTTATGACGTCCTCATCACCGTGTTCGATCCCGCCGTTCCCCTGCACGACGGAGCCGTTATCATTCGCAACGGGCGGATCGCGGCCGCCGCGT
>CAZTTI010000159.1:0-10969 GCA_964615925.1 uncultured Solibacteraceae bacterium | reverse complement strand
GGGCTCGTCGCGAGCGAGCCAATGTGGATCATTCCGGCGGTGACGTAATCGATCGGGACGAAGTTCAGCGTGGCGTCCAGCGATCCTCGGACCCGCATCGGAAGCTCGACGGTGGCGTTGCCGGTTCGTCTTCGAACCCGTTCGGCGAGCGACCATATTCCCTTGATGAAGGCATAAACTCCGTGAAGATGCGTGGCCCGGCCCGTCACGGAATCGCCGATCACGACACTCGGCCGGTAGATCGTCGCCGATACTGCTCCCTCCGCGTGCCGTCCGGCGACGAGGGTTTCCGCCCGGCACTTGGAGGCTTCGTACGGATTTCGAAACTCCTGCCCGACGTCGGCTTCCGACTCGCGTACGCGACCCTGACGCAGCCCCGCGACGTACGCAGTGCTGACGTGCTGGAATCGCCGCGTGCGGGTCCGGGCCGCCAGGTCGAGGACCCGCCGGGTGCCGTCCACGTTCATTCGGAAAATCTCCTCGCGATCGGCTTCGGAGAACGAAAGCGAAGCCGCCGAATGCCAGGTCTCGACGACGGTCTCCGTCAATCCGATCCATGCCGCCTCGTCGAGGCCCAGATGGGGTTCGGAAACGTCGCCTTCGACGACCTCCAGACGGTCCAACTCGGGGGTGGACAGGGGCCTCGGTTCGGCGACCTGCCGGATCACCGACCAAACCCGCGTCCGGGCCGAATCCGTCGGGGTTGATCGCGCCAGGGCCACGACCCTCTTCCCGGATTCGAGCAGTGCGTGAACGAGATGGCTGCCGAGGAAACCCGTGGCCCCGGTCACCAGGACTTTATCCGGCACGGGAAAGCTCGATCCTTTCCACCACGTGCGGTATTCGGTCGGGAGAATAGAAATTCGCAATCGCGTCCTGTTTGGCGCGCCAGCCGTCCACGCCCTTCTCCAGGACGCCGGCCAATTCCTCGAGTGACCGCACGGCGAAGCCGAAACCCTGATCGCGGGCGGCATTGAACATGCCCGATTCCTGGGGCATCAGGCCGTCGATGGCGCTGAGAACGGCCGGCACCCGCGCCGCCAGCGTTTCATACACGGAGAGCGCTCCGGGTTTGGTGATCACGAGATCGGCCGAAGCGATCACGGCGTGCATGTCGTCGACGAAACCCATCGGATAAAGGCGGGAACAGGCCTTGCGGCCGAGGTCGGCGCGAAGCCCGGTGTTGGTCCCGCAAATGACGATCACATCGACACCCGGCAGGGTTCGGACAACGGTTTCCGCGATCGATGCCACCGGACCGCCGCCGCGGGCGCCGCCATTGACGACGACCAGCGGACCGTCGATTCCCAGGCGCGACCGAAACGCCGCGATCTCTCCCGGCTCATAACGCCGGAAACCACTTCGAAGGGGCATCGAGACGCGCTCGATTCGTGCCGCCGGGATCCCTCGCTGCTCAAGTTCGCCCCCGGCCTCCGGCGTCAGAACGAAATAACGGTCGATGAAAGGCGACGACCAGGCATGCCAGAACGGCGGATATGGATCGGTGACGAAGGTCGCGCAGCCAATCCGAAGGGCCTGCTCCTCCACCGTTCGCTGAATCATGTGGTTGAGCATCGGGTGGACCGAAAGGATCACGTCCGGCTCCTCGGTCCCGAGCATGCGTTCGATGAAGCTCCGGACACGCCGGTAGAACCAGTCGGCTTCGTGCGGACGGCAGCGCTCCAGGAACGAGGCAAACATCCCGACCGTCCCCGGTCGATGGGTCAGCAGGAAGTTGTAAATGCCGTTAAGAGTTCGATATACGGCGGTCGCTTCCTCCGGGGGTTTCCGGATCGAAACGTCCCATCCCTCGGCCGAGGCGCGTTCTGAAATCGCGGCGGCCGCCGAATTATGGCCTTCGCCCGTGTCTGAGGACAGGATGAGGAGGCGCGGCATGGGGCGGAGCATAGCATTTTTTGTCCCTGGAATCGTGTCCCCCGCATAGGTTGGGAGAGTGCTGTTGGAAGGTAAGTGATCGGGGGGTTGTGCCGATACACAAGGCAGGCATCGGCCCGTACTCGCGCCGAGGGTGTTCGGGAGTGCGGGGGCCATGCCGGGTGCCGGGAGAGGGCGATGGACACGATCGGACTGGTGTGGATCTATTGTGGCTCGGACGTCGACCGGAGGATGTCGACCGTCGACGGGATGTTCGCCGGCACAAGGGTGGACGTGCGTCTGGTGTCCGGGGCGACCGAGGACGGGGTGCGGAGACGCCTGTCCTCGGGTCCAACCCGAATTGTCCAGTCCGAAAGCGCTGAACTCACCGCCGTCGTCACGACGTTCCCCGAAGACACGCGCGTCGTCGTCTTCTGGCGAGACGACGACAAAGCCGTCGTCTCGACGTTTCCCGAACAACTGGCCGTTCCCCTCATCGAGGGGCATCGGGACATCCACTATTGGGACCGGAACGCGCTCGCCGTCGTTTGGGATCGGCAGGATTCGCTGCTCGAGGGTCTGGACCGGCCCGTGGATCTGGCTGCCGAAACCCTTCTCGACCTCATGTCCGCCATGATCGGGCACCGGGCCATGACGAGCGGTCGCCGCCTCGGGATCGCTCTGGCCTCGGAGAGCCGGTTCGTGGGAACGTCGACCGGCTCGATGGACCGCGCGTCCTGAGCACCGCTTCTTCTCAAATTCCCATTTCGCGCGTCACGTCGTCCGACCACCGGATCGCGGTGAGGTAGGCCTGGGAGGTCGCCGCCGTGCTCAGGCCGACTTGCCGGCAGAGCTCGTTCATGAGCAGCCCATCGTCCCGCTCGTAAGCAATGGCGAGGGCAAGCAGTTGACCCTGGCGATGCTTGTAGAGGAGCAGTGCCTCGGCCACCTGTTCGGAAAGGGGCAGCCGCCGGACGACGTCGGCCATTCCGGTGTTCAGCAGGGCATCCAGAACCGACAGCAGACCCACCGTGAAATACGACTGGGGGCTCGGGATCCCGACGGCGAGGGCCATCTCCTCGCACATGCGGGCGCGGACGACGGCCGTTCGGACCAGCTCTCTCGGCTTGTCCTCGATCGATCCCAGCATGAGGAGGCTCGACCACGTCCGCAGCCGGTCCAGGCCGACCATCATCGTGGCATGGGCGATCGATTCGACGTTTCGCGGAACTCCGCAGTAGGCCGAGTTGACGAAACGGAGGAGCTTGTAGCTCAGCGTGACGTCCTGGCGAATCAACTCATCGAGATCCTCGGCACGGATCGCGGGATCCTGGAGCCGGGTCACCAGCCGCACAGCGGACAGGCGGCTGACGGGGATCTGTCGTCCCTGCATCAGGCGCGGTTTCGAGAAGAAGAACCCCTGGAAGAGGTCGAATCCGATCTCGCGGCAGAGGTCGAGATCATCCGCGGTCTCGACCTTCTCGGCGAGCAGCCGGGAACCGGTCTCCTTGAGCGCGGAAACCGTGCAGACCAACTCCTCCGCGTCCAGGGATGTGATGTCCACCTTGACGATCGGAGCGAGTTTCCCGACGTGTTCCAGGCCCCTGCTGAAGCGGAATTCGTCGATCGCGATGCGGAACCCTTCCTCGCGCAACGAGCGGAGCCTTGCGAGGACGAGGCCATCTTCGAGGAGGCTGTGGTTCACCTCGAGGACCACGCGCTCATGGGGCAGGGATCGGCAGAAATCGTCGAGGATGAAGTTCGCAGTCAGGTTGATGAACGCGGTCTCGTCGCCGATGACCTGATCGAGCCCGAGTTCGATCGCGTTGTGGATCACTTCGGCGGTGGCCCGGTCCGGGTCCCGGAACCGCGCCACGTTCGCGACGCCGCTCCGGTACAGCAACTCGTACCCGTGCAGGTCGAGCTGGCGGTCGTAGATCGGCTGGCGGCTGAGGTAGACGGCTTCCGGGTTCCGAGCCGCTTCGTCCAGGTCTGGGGTCGACGCGTCGGTGCTCTGGGGGTTCATTCGCTGGCGGCTCCCTCGGAGAGCTTATCGACCGAAAGCCGAGGCCTCGATAGTCTGATATCATGGGTGTCTCCCATGGACGCGGTCTATCAAAGCACGTTGAATCAGTCAGTTTCAGTGGCCTCACCCGGTGAGTTCTCCCCGCTGGCGCTCGGTCCGCTCCTCGTCTGGCCCCCGGTTGTTCTGGCCCCCATGGCGGGCGTCACCAACTACCCGTTCCGCTCGATCTGCCGAGCCTTCGGGGCCGGCTTGTACGTCAGCGAGATGATCAGCGCCCGTCCGCTGGCCGATGGCCGGGACAAGACGCTGAAGCTGGCCGGCTTCGGTCCGGACGAATCGCCTCGGAGCCTGCAGCTCTACGCGACCGACCCCTATTACACCCGCGAGGCGGTCCGCCGCTTGGTGGGGGAGGGGCGGGTCGACCACATCGACATGAACTTCGGGTGCCCGGTGCGCAAGGTGACGCGCAAGGGGGGTGGCGCGGCGTTGCCGCTCCGCCCGGCCCTGCTCGCATCGATCGTTCGCGCCGCGGTCGGTGCGGCCGAACGCGTGCCGGTGACGATCAAGTTCCGCATCGGCATCGACGATGAGACCACGACCTACCCGGATGCCGGCCGGGTGGCCGAAGAAGAGGGATGTGCCGCCGTCGGGCTTCATGCGCGAACAGCTGCTGCTCTGTATTCGGGTTCTGCAGATTGGGATGCGATTGCTGATCTGAAGCAGCGGATTAAGATTCCGGTCCTCGGGAACGGGGACATTTGGGAGGCGGCCGATGCGCTCCGAATGATGCGGCAGACCGCGTGTGACGGCGTCATCGTCGGCCGAGGCTGTCTCGGGCGGCCCTGGCTTTTCCGCGATCTCGCCGGCGTATTCGACGGCCGGGATCCGGTCAACCCTCCCGGTTTCGGCGAAGTGCTCGACGTGATGATCGAGCACGCCGGGCGCCTGGCCGCGTGGTTCGGCGAAGTGCCGGCGCTGGTCTCGTTCCGCCGGCACGTCATCTGGTACACGAAAGGATTCACGCTTCCCCCGGAGGTCCGCCGCCGGATGACGCTGGTGTCGACGCTGGACGAACTCCGTTCCGTTTTCGAGGACGTCGACCGGTCTCAACTGTTCCCGCCGGAGTCCATGCGCGCCAAGCGCGGTAAGAAAGGCGGCTCGCAGACGGTTGCGCTTCCTCCCGGATACCGGGACCGGCGCGAGGACCTCACACCTCCGGAAGCCGACGACGAAGTCATGGTTTCAGGGGGCTAGGCTTTGAACCATCGTTCGGGAGCTTCCGGCCAGTTCCGCGTCCTCGCCGTCCTCATCGCCGTTGCCGCGATCGATATGCTCGGCTTCGCGATGATCTTTCCGCTCTTGACCTACTACGCTCTCGACTTGAACGCCACGCCGTTCGGCATCGGCGTGCTCATCGCGTCGTTTTCGCTCGCGCAGCTCCTCGCGTCTCCGTTGTGGGGGCGCTTCTCCGACCGGTACGGGCGGCGGCCCGCCATCATGATCAGCCTCGCGGCTTCGGCCATCTCGTTTGTTGTTTTCGGGCTGGCGACGTCGTACGTCGTGCTCCTGGTGTCCCGCGTGATCCAGGGGGCCGGCGGCGGGACGACGGGCGTGCTCCACGCCTACGTCTCCGACGCGGTGCCTCCGGAAGACCGGACCCGGTCGCTCGGGTGGCTTTCGGCCGCGACGTCGGCCGGGACCATGATCGGCCCGGTATTCGGCTCGCTGGCTTCCCAGGGAGGGCGCGCGCTCCCGGGTTTCATCGCGGGCGGCCTCTGCGTCGTCAACATGGTGTTTGCGGCGTTCTGGCTCAAGGAGAGTTCGGCGACCGGGGAAGCCGCCCGGACGATGGTCCGCAAGCCCGTCTGGCACGCGGCGGGGGAAGTGATCCGTCATCCCGGCCGCATCGTTTCCCGGCTGGTGTGGATCTACGGGCTCGGGATGTTGGCGTTCGCCTCGTTCACTGCGGTCGTGACGCTCTACCTGGAGGGGGCCTTCGGGATCGAGGCCGCCGACATCGGCTACGTTTTCCTGTATACCGGCGCGCTCTCGGTCGTATTGCGGTCGCTCATGCTCGGACCCATCGTCTCGCGTTTCGGGGAGACATGGACGATGCGGTTGGGCACCTTCAGCCTCATGACGGGGTTCCTGGGGTTCGCCGTGGCGCCGGACTTCTGGACCTTCATGGCCGTCATGACGTTCGTTCCCATCGGGACCGCGCTGATGTTTCCCTCCACCACCGCACTGACCTCGAAATGGTGCGAGCAGACCGAGCTGGGAACGACGATGGGGACCGCCCAGTCGTTTGCCGGAATGGCGCGCACGCTGGCGCCCCTGGTGGCAACCTGGCTGTACGCGACGGCGGGCCGCGTCGTGCCCTTCATCGGGGGAGCGGTGGTGGCGGGAGTCGTGCTGGTCCTTTCCGGCCGGATCGGAGACTTCGGGGACGTTCCGGCAACCGCGGACACGATGCGGCCGGAGACTCTCGACGAGAAGCCGGCCGAGGCGGACTGACGCTCAATCCACCAACCGCGACTGGATGTCGATCTCCGACTGGAGGGTGCGCTTCACCGGACACTTGTCGGCGATCTCGAGCAGGCGCTGGCGCTGCTCGTCGCTGAGGTCCCCGCCGAGCTCGATGGCCCGCTCGATCCGATCGATCTTGCCTTCCTTCGTCGTGCACCCTTCGCACTCGGCGGCGTCGATCTTGTAGTGCCTGAGGACGACGGTGACGGTTTCAAGCGGCCACTCTTTACGGCGGGCGTATTGAATCAGCGTCATCGAGGTGCACGTCCCCAGGGCGGCCGCGAGCAGGTTGTGGGGCGTCGGACCCGTATCGGTCCCCGCCGGCTCCGGCTCGTCGGCGGTGAGCCGGTGCGGCCCGACGATGACCTCCTGGGCCAGACCGCCGCCTTCCCCGCGAACCATCACCACACGGGGTTTCCGGGCGGCGTCCGCCACGGCGTCCTTGTTCGTCGTTTTGTTCTGCTGAGGCTCGCTCATCGTCACGTGCTCCCGATTCGGGTTCGGTTCGGGACCGCCCGATTATCTCAAACACGCCGCCCGTAATCACTACTGAATGAGTAGTTTGGTTCGATGAAGGCGGCAGGGCGGGATGGTACCATAAGCGGTCCGGGGCTGGGGCGTCCGCTTGGAAGGCGATGGCTTGGGGGGAGGATCGTGGCAGACATCGTGGCAGGCAGGGGACACTGGGGTTCGAAGGTCGGTTTCGTTCTTGCGGCCGCAGGTTCAGCCGTTGGGCTGGGAAACATCTGGAAGTTTCCCTACATCACGGGCGTCCACGGCGGGGGCGCCTTCGTCCTCATCTATCTCGGCTGCATCCTTCTCATCGGCCTGCCCGTGATGATTGCCGAGGTCCTGCTCGGCGCGGCATCGCAAAGTTCGCCGGTCGGGGCGTTCAAACGCCTGGGTGGCGGGGCATGGGTCGTCGTCGGATGGCTGGGTGTCGTCGGCGGCTTCGTCATCCTCTCCTACTACAGCGTCGTCGCCGGATGGGCCCTGCACTATACCTGGCTGAGCCTGTCCGGCCAGATTGTCGGGCTCGGGCCCGCGGGGGTGGAAACCGTCTTCGGTGACCTGTTCGCGAATCCCGGCCTCAACCTTTTCTGGCACGGCATCTTCATGATCCTCACGATCGGCGTGGTCTGGAGCGGTGTCCACAAGGGAATCGAACGGGGAGCCCGCATCCTGATGCCGACGCTTTTCGTCCTCCTTGGAATCCTGCTGGTCAACTCGGTCCGGATGGACGGGTTCGCCGAGGCCTGGGACTTCGTCTTCGGGATGCACACTGAAAACCTCACCGCGGAAGGCGTGCTCGAGGCGCTCGGCCACGCCTTCTTCACGCTGAGTCTCGGCATGGGGGCCATGTTGACCTACGGCAGCTACCTGAGCCGTAACGACGACATCGTATCGGCTTCGGTGACGATTTCCATTCTGGACACGCTGGTGGCGCTCACGGCGTGCCTGGTCCTGTTCCCCATCATCTTCAGTTTCGGAATGGAAGCGGCATCCGGACCCGGCCTGGTCTTCGTCAGCATTCCCATTGCCCTCAGCCAAATGCCAGCCGGGACTTTTTTTGCGGTCGTGTTTTTCGCCCTGCTCGTCTTCGCGGCGCTGACCAGCGCGATCTCGCTCCTGGAGGTCGCGGCGTCCTACCTCATCGACGAGAAGGGGTGGCCGCGGCACCGGGCCGCAGTGCTTGCGGGCGTCGTGATCGCCGTCATCGGGATTCCGTCCGCCCTCAGCGGCGGGACGGCCCTGTTCGGCGCCGACTTCCAGGGGATATTCGGACGGAACTGGTTCGACACGTTCGACTATGTGGCATCGAACTGGATCCTTCCTCTCGGAGGATTCGGCATCGCGCTGTTCACAGCCTGGAGGGTGGACGACGCCATCCGGCACCGGGAGTTCGTCGGTGGGAGCCGTCTCGAGGCGTTTTATACGGGATGGTTGTTCCTGTTGAAATACGTCGTGCCGGTGGGAGTGTTTCTCGTCTTCTTGAACGCGTCGGGTCTTCTGGGCCTCATTCGTGAGCGTGTGTTCGGATAGGATCGCCGACCGGGAGAATTATCCGAATACGCGCCGATAGATCTCGCGGAGCGCGATCCGGACATCGAGATCGGCAAGCTCAACGATACCGGTCCGAGGGACTGGGATATAATCGCGCCAGCCGAATCGGGAGAACGACCAATGATCCAGATCGATCGCCGTCATTTCATCGCGAGCCTCGGCGGGACCGCTGCCGTCGCTGGGATGAGCCACGAAGCCAAGGCCGAAGCACTCGAGGAATACCTCGTCGCGCGGACGGCGCCGCAAAGCGGGACGTTCCCGACCGCGGCCGAGATCGAGAGCCAGATCACGACGCGGCACTATCGACGAGGCGCGGGCAATCTCTTCCTCCAGACGATCGAAGGTCAGAAGGTGGCGAAGCTCTCCACGCTGCCCGAACGGCCCACGATCCAGGACTTCTTCGAGCACCGTTTCCAGCGGACGCGGAACCACTGCTTCCAGAGCGCGAACCGCGCGATGGAAACCGGTCAGTCCGAGGACGTCATCCTGGCGTGCCTGCTCCACGATACCGTCCAGGAACTGATCAAGGTCGACCACGGGTACTGGGGCGCGCAGCTCTATGAGCCGTACGTGCCGGAACGGACCAGTTGGGCGATCCGGTACCACCAGGCCCTGCGTTTTTATGCCGACGACGAAAGCGGCTACGTGTATCCCGACCTCTACCACCGGATTTTCGGACACGACTACGTTCCCGAACCCTACATCCAGCAGGCCGAGGCCGACGCGCGAAATCATCCCTGGTACATGGACGCGCGCATGGTGACCGTCAGCGATCTCTACGCTTTCGAGCCCGGCGTGACGCTCTCCATCGAACCGTTCCTCGACATGCTCGGGCGGCATTTCCGGCAGCCGGAAGAAGGCCTGGGATACGACTCGAGTCCGGTCGCCCACATGTGGCGGTCGATCCAGATGCCCGACAACCCGCTGTAGTCCGGCCGATCCTTCCAACATCGATCCGATACCGAACATGAAACTCGTCAAAGCGATGTCGCGCCTCGGGACCGAGTCAGCGTTCAAGGTGCTGGCCAAGGCCCGGGCGCTCGAAGCCCAGGGCCGGAACGTCGTTCACCTCGAGATCGGCGAACCCGATTTTCCCACGCCGCCTCACATCATCGAGGCCGGCCAGAAGGCTATGGCCGACGGCTTCACCAAGTACGGTCCGGCACCTGGCTTTCCGGAGTTCCGCGAGCTGATCGCCGATCATGTCTCGAAGACCCGAGGGATCGACGTCGGCGCGGCCAACGTCTGCGTCGTTCCCGGCGGAAAGCCCATCCTGTTCTTCAGCCTTTTGGCCCTGGCCGAAGCCGGCGACGAGGTGATCTATCCCAACCCGGGGTTTCCGATCTACGAGTCGATGATTCACTTCGTCGGCGCGAAAGGCGTCCCCATCCCGCTCGACGAGAGCCGCGGGTTTTCGTTCGACCTGGACACGTTCCGGGCCCGGTTGTCGGACCGGACCCGGGTCGTGATCCTGATCTCCCCGGCCAACCCGACCGGCGGCCTGATCCCCCGCGACGATCTTCGCGTCATCGCCGAACTGGTTCGCGACCGGGATCTCATCGTCCTGAGCGACGAGATCTATTCGAAGATCTGGTACGAGGTCGAACCGAGTTCCATCTCCAGTTTCGAAGGCATGGCGGAAAAGACGATCATTCTCGACGGGTTCTCCAAGGCTTATTCGATGACGGGATGGCGGCTGGGTTACGGCGTCATGCCGACGTGGATCGCCGACGCCGTTGCCAACCTCATGGTGAATTCGAACTCGTGCACGGCCAGCTTCACCCAACGGGCCGGGATGGCGGCCCTCAGCGGCCCGCAGGCGAGCGTCACGGCGATGGTGGCCGAATTCCGGAAACGGCGGGACGCGATCGTGGACGGCTTGAACGAGATTCCGGGATTCCGCTGCGAGGTTCCGAAGGGGGCTTTCTACGCGTTCCCCAACGTCACCGGAACCGGGATCGATTCGGCGCGGCTGGCGGACATGATCCTGGAAGAAGCGGATGTCGCCTGCCTCGACGGCGCCGGATTCGGCGAATACGGGAAGGGGTTCCTCCGGTTCAGCTACGCGAACTCGCTCGACAACATCCTCGAAGCCATCGAACGCATCCGGAAGTTGTCCTCGAAGTGGGCCGGATAGCGCACCCTCAACCCGCGGCGGCCACCAGCCGCAGGATTCGTTCGACCCCTTCCTCGATCCGGTCGCGCTCGGGGCCGAACGAGAAGCGCGCATAGCAGCGGTACCGTGAGGGGCGTCCCCGCCGCCGGCCTCCCGGGTTGACGTCGAAGAACTCCCCGGGGACGGCGATGACCTTTTCCTCCAACGCGGCCCGGAAAAATCCCATTCCGTCGTTGAGCGGGGGCGGCAGCTCGGAGAGGTCGGCCCACACGTAAAACGTGCCTTCCGGTTCGAGGTCCAGCCGCATTCCCGCGCGCTTCAACCCTTCGACCAGGATGCGGCGCTTGGGTTCGAACACCTTT